>JBALXG010000031.1:0-7157 GCA_036961055.1 Leeuwenhoekiella sp.
GAAAGAAAAAAATCAGATAGAACTGAACTATAAAATGCCTTTAAGGCAAAAATTAAAACATGAATAAACCAACGATCACCACTTTAGGTGAACTCAAAAAATCAGATTATCAAAGTAGAAGTATTAAAATCGAACTTCGTGAAAATCTGCTGAATAATATAAAGAGCGGTAAAAATTCTTTTGAAGGAATACATGGTTATGAACACTCTGTTATTCCTGAACTAGAACGTGCCATTTTATCACGTCACAATATAAATTTATTAGGATTGCGAGGTCAGGCTAAAACAAGACTTGCACGTCTTATGGTAAATTTACTTGATGAATGGATGCCAGTTATTGAAGGATCAGAAATTAATGATGATCCTTTAAAACCTTTATCCCGTTATGCCATAGAATTAATAAAGGAGAAAGGGGATAGCACGCCGGTTGATTGGGTACATAGGGATGAACGGTTTTTTGAAAAACTTGCCACGCCAGATGTAACAGTTGCAGACCTTATAGGTGACGTAGATCCCATAAAAGCCGCAAATTTAAAACTTAGTTATGCAGATGATCGCGTAATTCATTTCGGAATGATCCCACGTGCAAACAGAAGTATATTTGTGATAAATGAACTTCCAGATTTGCAGGCTCGTATACAGGTAGCATTGTTTAATATTTTACAGGAGGGTGACATACAGATACGCGGATTTAAGTTGCGTTTAGCATTAGATATGCAATTTGTTTTTACAGCAAATCCTGAAGATTACACTAACAGAGGAAGCATTGTAACTCCCCTTAAAGACAGAATAGGCTCACAAATTTTGACGCATTATCCTGAAAATATAGAAGTTGCCAGAACTATTACTGAGCAGGAAGCCCATAAAGATGATAGACAGAGAGAGACCATTCATGTGCCATCACTGGCAAAAGATCTTCTTGAGCAAATAAGCTTTGAAGCAAGAAAAAGTGAGTTTATTGATGCAAAAAGTGGTGTTAGTGCCCGTATGAGTATCACGGCCTATGAGAATTTGTTAAGCACAGCAGAACGACGATCATTGCTGGTGGGTGAAGAAAAAACTACTATACGTTTAGGCGATTTTATAGGAATGATCCCCGCGATTACGGGGAAAGTAGAATTAGTTTATGAGGGCGAGCAGGAGGGAGCATCTTCTGTAGCACAAGCTTTGCTTGGTGATGCTGTTAAAACACTTTTTGTTGAGTACTTCCCTGAAATTAAAAAATTGGAAAAACAGAATGAAAAGGGACCTTATGATGAGATTATAAACTGGTTTTTTGATCAAACAGATTTTCAATTATTAGATGATTTATCAGAAAGTCAGTATAGACAGCTTTTAGATTCAGTAGAACCACTTGATACGCTGGTTAAAAAGTTTCAACCAGAATTCCCAAAAGAAGACGTTTACTTCTTAAAAGAGTTTGTATTATGGGGATTAGTAGAATATAAAAAGCTAAGTAAATACCGCCTTTCAGAAGGTATGAGGTTTAAAGATCTTTATGGAAGTTATATAAGTGGTTTTCAATAAAACCACCCTTTTTGACTAAAAAACCCTGCTTTTAGCAGGGTTTTTTAGTTTACAGAAATAAATAAATTTCAACCAATGAATTTATTGTGTTTTACTTTAAAATTGTGAATTCACAGCGGCGGTTTTCTTCAGCCTCTTCTGCTGTGCAATTTGTAGCACCACAGTCATTTATAAGTTGCGTTTCGCCATAACCTTTTGACTGGAGACGATTGCGTTCTATTCCGTTTTTTACCAGATATTCCAGTGTTGAAGCAGCTCTTTGTTCAGATAAAGACTGGTTATAACCGTCAGATCCACGAGCATCTGTATGAGCAGAAACTTCTATTTCCATTTCCTGATGTTTTTTCATCAATGCCACGAGACCATTGAGAACCTTGGCGGCATCAGGCCGAATAGTGGATTTGTCAAAATCAAAAAAGATTTTGTCAAGATTGATTTGAGTAAGTTGGTTACGATCATTAACGTTTACCATTTCTTCCTGATCATCGTAAGAAAGTAGTGCCAGATCAATATTGCTTTCGGTTAAAGTAGCTTCTGCAATATTAAGTTCTTTGATCGTTGGGCTATAAAGTTCTTTACTTCCTTTAAGCTTATAGTTAGCATTAGGTCTTACGGCAAATTTATATGTACCAGAGTTTCCTACAACTGTATCTTTTAATACTTTATCGTCGACGGTTAATAAGCTCACGGTTGTACCAGGTAGAGCTTTTCCTGTTGTGGCATCTTTAACTATACCTACAACAATATGATTTTTATTGTTGAAAGCGTCAAAACGATAGAGCTTGTCTTTTCCTGTTCTATTAGAAGAAAAATAACCTGTACGTTGTCTTTCTTTAGTAATTAATGAAAAATCGTCTCTATTACTATTTATACTTGTTCCTAAATTAAAAGCTTCCTCAAAAGAATCTCCCTCTCGCTCACTTTTAAATAAATCCAGCCCACCCAATCCTGTATATCTATCTGAAGCAAAATATAAATTTCCCCATTCTGAAATGTATGGAAACTGTTCCCGTTGATCTGAATTTACGTTTGATCCTAAATTTTGTGGCTCCCCATAATTATCATCGCTAAGGACTGCAACTTTGTAAATGTCATATGACCCTAAACCTCCGGGCATATCACTAGAAAAGTATAGCGTTTTGTCATCTGGGCTAAGTGCGGGATGGGCTATAGAATAGCTATCATTATTTATAGGTAGCATATGAATATTGATCCATTTCCCGTTAATAAGATCTGCTTTATAAATCTGTAATACAGCTATCTTTTCTCCATCAACACGTTTATAACCATCATTGTTGCGAGTAAAATACATATGTTGACCATCTGAGGTAAACACAACATTACTTTCATGCAAATCTGTGTTTATTTCTCCCGGAAACAAACCTTCATCTGTAATAGTTGTACCACTTATTTTTCCATAATACAAATCGAGAAAGGGTTTATTTGTCCATCCATAAACTGGTCGTTCTGTATTTCTGTCTGAAGCAAAAACTAATTGTCTGTCATAATAAGCCGGACCAAAATCTGATGAACTGGCTGAAGCATCAATTACATTTGTTTTATAAATCTGAGGCAATGATTCTTCATCTTTATTAAAAGTTCCTAAAATATCAATTTTGTTACCAGAAGAGGAAGTAAGAATGCTATTTGCATTATCATAATTATCGTTTGCCTTTGCCGCATCAGCAAATCTCAACGAATACGTTTTTTTGGTTTCAGGATAGCTTTCAGCAAGTTTTGTATATGTTGAATCTGCTTTGGCCATCATGCCCGTGTAATAGTAACTATCAGCAAGATTGAGCAACGCTTTTTCTGATTTTTCATCAATAGATTCATATGCCTCTATTGCAGAATAAAAGTCCTTTTGAGCAAAGAGCCTGTTTGCTTGTTTTAATGATTTTTCCTGAGACCAGCTAAACTGACTAAGAAACAGGAATATATAAAGTATGTAGGATTTTTTCATGCTGAAAATGTTAGGTTCTGAGACTTAGGATTAAAAGAATCTGGGTGATTTCATATACTTGGGCGTAAACCCTAGGATATTTAAATCAAATAAAATCATTATTTCATGACTTCCATTGCTATATTTTCCCAGATTAGAGACTGTATAATCATATGCATAACCCACACGCAGACCTGGCTGAATTTTAAAATTTGCCATTGCGGTAACTGCATCTCCCAGTCTGTATCCTAAACCAGCTTCCAATTTTTCATAGAGAAGTACATTTGCATTTACGTCAACTGTTACTGGTGCTCCGGTAACTGCTCTGGTCATAAATGAAGGTTTCAGTTTTACGTTTTGGTTTATATCAAATACATAACCTCCCGTTAGGAAATAATGAACTGCCTCTTTACCGAAGCCCTGTATACCATCTCTATCTTCAATATGTTTACCTGTAAGCAGGTTAGGAGTAGAGAGGCCTACATAATAATGATCAGTAAAATAATAGGCGCCTATACCAATATTTGCAAAGGTGCGATTGATATTTTCTGCAAAAGCGGGATCTGTACTTGAACTACCGCTTGAAAGTTGCAAATTATTAAAGTCTGTACTAAAAAATGTCGCTCCTGCTTTTAATCCTAATGACAGGTGTGCATTTTCAGAAACGGGTAATTTATAGGCAAAATCACCAAATAAATTAGTTTCTTTTACAATGTCACCTATTTCGTCATGAACGATATCAAGACCTAATTCTACTCTATCATTAATAGGAGTGTGAGCAAAAAACATTGAGGTTTGTGGCGCGCCATCAATTCCTGCCCATTGTGCGCGGTAGAGTGCGCCCAGATTCATTATTCCTTCATTGTCTGTTGCATATGCAGGATTAATTACACTCATATTGTACATATACTGAGTGTACTCAGGATCTTGTTGACCAAATAAGCTTACGCTAAAAAGGACAACGGCTGCAAAAATCGAATTTCTGAATAGTATTGATTTCATTTGATCGTCCTTTTATCGGTTAAGGTAGATTTTGCCTTGTTTAGGTTTGGTTTTGCCATCATTATAATTGATGATGTAGAAATAGACTCCGTTAGGTAGAATATTATCACCTATTCTGGATTTATTAGAATTTCCATCCCAGCCTGGGACATTTGCGTTACCTTCAAAGACAACGGTTCCATTTCTATTAAAAACTTCAATTGTGTACTTAGGATAGATTATGTCTATATTCTGAATTTCAAAATAATCGTTAATACCATCCGAATTAGGTGAAAAACCTTCCGGAATGAACACATTATCGCATCCGGTTAAGTCTACGGTTATTGCAAGACGTACTGAGCTTTCACATCCTGTTTCTTCGCTGGTGTAGCTAGCATAATACGTCGCACCATTTACTAAAGGTGTGCTGGTACTTATCGCGGAAGTATCACTTTCTGAAGCATACCATGAAATTCCTGATAAAGGTGAAACATTTGCCGCAAGGTCTGAGATGGTAGGATCGTCATTAATACAAAGGACATTCCCGCCACTCTCAAGAGTAGGAGGATCAGGATCAATAATGGTAATAGTAACAGTAGAAGCTGTAAGATTTTGAGCACTACACATACTTATATAATCCTGTACATCAAGTAAGGTGAAAGTAGTTGCGCCAGCATTTTGTAATATCGCAGCGCTAAGATCTACAATCGCAGTACCAGCGGTAAAAGTAACCGTTTGTGATATAGCGTCAGATGTATTTGATCCAGATAACTGATAAGTTAAAATATAGTCTTTATCTAGTAATGCCGTAGCTCCTGTGATGTTGATTACCGCATTTTCAAAAAGACAGATGTCACTGCTCATTAAGGTTATACCTTGAGCATCTGGCAATGGGATTATTTCAAAAGCAGCATCTACAGCAATGACCCCTGACGTGCAGCCAAAGTCGCTCACTATTTCAGTTATAGTCAGTGTATTTTCGCCTGTTTGTGTTAACAGGGCAGCAGGAATTTCAAAGGAGCCATTTGCATTTGTTATTTCAATTGTAGCGGTATTATTCAGCGAATTATTGCTTCCTGAAATATCATAGGTCAATGTATAATTTCCGTCTGCAAGACCGTTACTTTCAGTAAATAAAACAGATGCATTCTCATTAAAACATGAATCTAGTACACTTACTTCTCCGTCATTTAATACCGGATTAGGATTAACCTCAAAAGTAGTAGAAGGATTTCCGGAAAAACTACAGGAAGTCGTATTGTTTGTTACCGCATTAATGGTGAAAATATTAGAGCCTGGGTTTTTTATTTGAGAATTAGAAATGCTAAAGGATGCATCACCATCTAAAACTGAAACAATCTGAGTTGCCTGCGTTACATTGCTTCCCGTAACTTGGTAGTCAATTGTATAATCTCCGTTTTCAAGTGTGGTTTCAGAAATCTGAACATTTACATCTTCACCTTCACATATAGCTGTAATCTGGATATTATCGCTTACTATTTCAGGTAAAGAATATACTGTAAAATCATCTGAAATTAAAAGTCCTTCTACAAGACAATTTGAAGCACTATTTGTAACAGTAGTTAAAGTGATACTAGTTTCGCCTGAATTGGGTAATGCAGTAGGATCGATAGCTATGTATGCCAGACCATCAATGCTGTTAACTGTACCAGAAACCTGTGTTCCTGTATTTGCTCCTGCTAGTACATAAACCACAGTATAATTGCCATCTGCAAGGTTAGGAGCAGTAAGTAGAGCAGTAGAACCAGTACTTGAGCAAAGATCTTCAAAACTCAATGTTGCTGCTGTTAGATCTGGAGGAGACACAATATTAACTGATCCCGTAAGAGATGTAGGAGATACAGAGCAACTAGTCACTGTATTTGTAAAATTTGTAAAATTTAATGTGGTAACACCTAAACTAACAAGTAAAGAAGAATCAATAGTAAAACTAGCAGAACCATCTACAAACTCAAGATTAGTTGATTGAGAAGAAGTATTAACTCCCGAAAGTTCATAATTTATCAAGTACGACCCATCAGTAACATTTAGAGTAGAGTCTGATAGGGTAACATCCATATCATCACCTAAACAAATCGCATCAGGCAGGCCTAAAGCAAGGTTGTCTACAACAGGAAGTGGATTTGTTGTAAATGTTGTACTGAGATCTGTTACTTCTACATTACAAGTATTTGGTACATTTAAATCTGTTATTTGTGTAATAGAAATACTATTTTCTCCGCTAGCAGATAATTGTGTAGATGGTATTGTAAAAGAACCAGTACCACCTGTAAATAGAATAGTAACTGTGTTGTCAGCAGCGTTGTTTTCTCCTGACAATTGATAGATAATTTCGTAATCTCCGTCAGCTAAATCACCACCCGAAATAAGCACATTTGCATTTTCCCCTAGACAAATATCTCCTGCTGTAAGATTTGCTGCGGTAATATCAGGATTAGCATAAATCTCAAAAGAAGTACTTACAGGAAGTCCTGTGGAAAAGCAACCTGCTTCTGTATTTTGAAAATTTGTAATTGTAAGGATTGTATTACCGGGATTTGTAAGGAGGTCTGACGGTATATTGTAGGATGCGTTACCATCAACGAAAGAAAGCGTCGCGCTGTTATTACTACTCTCATTAGATCCCGAAAGGTCAAAAATTAAATTATAAGTTGCATCAGGAATATTATCAGCAGAATCTGAAACAG
>JBALXG010000031.1:7167-11512 GCA_036961055.1 Leeuwenhoekiella sp.
GTCAAGATTGCAATATCATTTTCACAGATAGAGGCAACTGATAAATTAGTATTAGCTAAATCAGGATTTGCAATAATATTAAAATCAGCAGTTGGTAGCGAAAAGTTTTGTGATTCACATCCAGTCACGCCATTGCTTAGTTCGGTAAGCTGAATATTTGAAACCCCGGGCATGATGATATCACCTGGTAGATTAAATTTACCCACTCCATCTACAATACTAATGTTTTCAGTGATTAAATCATTTGCTGTTATTGCTCCGCTTATAGAATAGGTTATTTTATACTCTCCATCTAAGATAAATATAGGGTCTCCCGTGTCAACAATATTAACAATTACATCAGCATCGGCACAAGTATCTGCTATGCTTACTGTAAGCGACTGCCCTTCAGGTCTGGGATCTAATCTAAATGAAGCGTTTGTATCTGGATCAATTTCGCAGCCATTACTATTTACAACAAGATCAATCTCTACATCATAATCACCTGATATTACATAGCTGCTGGTATTAAGTGTAAATTGAACAGTACCTCCACTTGCAATAACTGTTTGCGTTTTTGAAACACTATTTCCCTGACCATAAATGGTATATGTAAACTGATACTCACCGTCAACTAATTCTATTTGAGGGGTGTTTCCAGAATCATTTATTGTGAGGCTAATATCATTTCCCATGCATATAGGCTCATCTATAGTAATTACACTGTCTGAAAGATCAGGCAGAGCAATAATTGATAAGACATCTTGAAGACCAGATATTTGAACCTGACATTGTAATCGTGTATTAGGATCTACTACTTGTGTGACTTCTATAGTCACATCACCAGAATCTACTAATAATGCAGGATTTATATTAAATTTTCCTATACCATTTAAAAAAGCCACAGATAAAGTTTCAGTGCCTGCATTAGGTGTGGGAGTAGTGGTGTAAGTTATTTCATAATTACCATCAGGCACATTTGAAGGATCAACAGAAATTTGAGCAACCGCCTGATACGGTAATTCATCTGAGCAAATAAATTCGGGTTCGTTATCAGGAGTAATGATATCAAAAACAGCACCGGTAAAGTCTACAACATCTTCAATTAAAACCGAAACGGTGGTAGTGCTTGGTGCACATGCAGGATTTATAGGGTTTACGGTATAATTAAATGTATAAGTTCCTGATCCAAATGTATCACGTAAATTCTCAATATTAATTACGCTGTCTGTTGTATTTGAAATTTCATTTGTACCGCTTTCTGTCCATGAACCACCCTCATCTTCATTTGTTAATACAGTTCTAAGATCATAGCTTGTAAAAGCTGAAAGATCATCAGTCTCACAAAAAATAGGTTCATCAGCTTGATTTACAGAACCAGATTCTGGCGCTTTTATAACTTCTATTTGAACCATAGATGTCAAAGCGGGGCAGGTACCTCTGGCAGGAACAGTATAGGTAAAAGTATATTTTCCCATACCTGCACTCCTTGCATTAAAAATACTTCCGCTTAATGATCCTAAAGGTGCATCTGCACTTGTCCATATACCATCAAGAGTAGGGCTGGGCGAACTTCCTGTAAATTGAAATAAGTTAACACGATTATCATCGCTACAAGAAACAGCATTTGCATTACTTATACCCGGGTAAGATCCCAGTGTAAGTGTTATTGTAGAAGAATTGTCTGTACAACCGGAAATATTATTTACAGTATAGGTATACCTAAAAGTGCCACCTATATTAATTAAATAAGTATTTAAAATACCGGTAGTAGAATTTAGACCTCCGGTGTTATCATCATCTGTCCAGGTTCCTCCAGCTTGCGCGGCAGACCCTAATTGGGCAAAAAGATCAATAAATTGATTACTCTTCTTGTCGCATACAGTTAACGATGCATCATCACCTGCACATTGGGCTTTAAGATCTGTAAAAAGAGAGGTAGAAAGACAGAATAGGCAAAAGATTCCATAGAGAATCGGGGTAGAGATTCTTTGCATACACAGCAGAATTATCAAAGTTAGGTTAAGTATCGGGTCAAAGATACAATAAAACCGCTGAAATGCAATCTATTATTTAAAAATATACATATTTGTTAAAATGGTATTAACCTGGTATCTCCATTTTGCCGTTGGGATATTTAGCAAAACGGCTTTTACTTTCTTCATGAACGTGGTCATGTGCAGGCCATGGCCATCCTCCAAACTGGTCGTGGCGGTAGCGCTTAAATGCTTCATCAATTTCTGCACTAGTATTAGCTACAAAAGGACCATGCTTAACTACGGGCTCATTAATAGGTTTTCCTTGTAATAGTAAAAACCTTGCTTTAGTGTGGTAGTTTTTGATAACCATATCTTCATCTGCCTTTGTGATAATACGCTGCATAACAGGTATCTTAAAACCTTCAGCTTCAATTTGACCTCCTTCATAAAAGTATAAAGAACGATTTGAATCCTTATTTCCGGCAGGCAATGTAAAAGTTGCATCTGGTTCCATATCAATTAACCAAATATTCAAATCATTTTCGGGATCTGCAGCCCAGGAATCAGGGGCAGGTGGTAAAGCGTGTTTATCACCAAATTTACCAGATATTAAGGTTATTCTAGTCGATTTTTCACCATTTTCACCCGTTTTTATAACAGGAATATCCTCATGCCAAAACATACCAAAATAAGGTTCTACACCTTTATTTTTAGCAGGAAGATTTAACCATATCTGAAATAGAAGTAGGGGGTTTCTTTCAGTTTGATTAAGCATGGGAAACATCTCGCTGTGTTGCACGCCTTTGCCAGCAGTCATCCATTGCACATCTCCATTACCAAAGCGTCCTGCAGCGCCCAGAGAATCTGCGTGATCAACAATTCCCTGTGGTACCACTGTCACCGTTTCAAAACCCATATGTGGGTGTGCAGGAAAACCCGGGACTTTTGTACCATGATACATTGCCCAGCCATCACGTTGCATAAAATCCTGACCCAAATTACGTCCCGCTAATGTTGCGTCTGGAGTAAGTTTATCTGTTCCTTTGGGATAATTATCGTTGTGAAATGCACAAAATAAGAAAGGGTCACTTGTTTCCCATGGCATTTGTAATTGTTGTATTTTTATAATAGCACTCATGAATTCTAATTTTTTCTACTCAAATTTACTCTTAACCTTAGAGTAATACTTATAAAAGATTACTAAAAAGAAGATTTTAAACCTACTTATCAAATGCAATTTTTTCAGAAAGAAATACAGTTAACTTCCCGCAAACGTGGTTTTCACCTTATAACCGAAGAAATATTAAAACAATTTAATGGTCTAAAAGAGGTGAAAATCGGTCAATTTCAGGTATTTATTAAGCACACTTCTGCAAGTCTGGCTATAAATGAAAATGCAGATCCCACGGTAAGAGTTGATTTTGAAAGTCATTTAAATAAAATGGTTCCTGAAAATGCACCATATTACAAACACACTTTTGAAGGTCCAGATGATATGCCAGCTCATATTAAAGCGGCATTAATGGGATCTTCGGTTACAATTCCTGTCACAAATGGCAGGCTTAATCTGGGCATCTGGCAGGGAATTTATTTATGTGAGCACCGCAATCATGGAGGCTCTCGAACTGTAGTGGTTACAGCGTTTGGGATTTAGCTTCCTTTTTGGCTGCAAGTAATTTTTCAAGAATATGTTCAACACCCAGATCATTATTGCTTTTTGTTGAGTAATTAGCCGCTTTTGTAACATTAGGATGTGCATTTTCCATAGCGTAACTAAAATGAGCAAGATCTAGCATTTCAAGATCATTATTATAATCGCCAAAAACCATCGTCTCATTTTTGTGAATGCCTAGCAAATCCTGAACATGTTTTAATGCTTTTCCCTTATCTGCTTCCATGCTGGAAAGGTCTAGCCAGTTCTCACCGCTTACTTTTACTTTAATATCACCTTCAAGGTGTTTTACAACGGGAAAAGTTGTTTTTTCTGAACCGCCAAAACTGTAAACCGCAATTTTAAAAAATTCATCCTGATCAATCGCCGTGATGTCATCTACAAGTTCATACTTAAAATAATACTCATTAAAAATGTTGATGAACTCTTCATTTTTACTATCAACGTAAGCTTTCTTTTTTCCACAAAGTACAATGTGCGCGTCATCAACTTGGCGCATCAGGTATATAAGTTCTCTGGTTTTATCTAGCGGCATGCAGGCGGTTGCAAGTTCTTTTTCATTACGCATGGTGTAACCGCCATTTTCAGCGATTACTGTTATCTCTTGCTGAATGCTTTCCAGCTTTTGCATAATGCTGTAATATTGTCTGCCGCTGGCAGCTACAAAGTGAATGTCTTCTTTTTGCAATTCTTTAAAAAGCTCAAGAAAAGAGGG
>JBALXG010000031.1:11522-12817 GCA_036961055.1 Leeuwenhoekiella sp.
CCATATCACTTACAACCAGTCTTACTTTAGATAAATCCATACTTAAAATTAAGTTGCAAAAGTAAGGCTAATCATTAACTTACTATTTGAATAAAAGGTTAACAAACAAATTTTGCTTTCGCGAAAGCTAATATCTGCTTAAAATTTTGCTCCCTGCTCAATATTCTTACTTGAGGTTGTAATGAATTCTCTAATGTCATCATTTGCCTGAATGAGATCTTCTGCTCGTAAATACATCATATGCCCGCTGCGATATCCTTTCCAGCTGAGACGATCGCCTAACTTACCGTTTGCGTTGATTTGTCCCATTACATATTTAGCATTAAAATAAGTACAGGCACCATCAAAATAACCAGATTGAATCATGGTGTGCAAATTAGGATTCATCGCCATTGCTTCCCTTAAATCCGCTCCCGCGTTATTATCAGAATCATCCCATGGGCGCACAGGGCCAAACATATTATAGTCTAGGTCTGTTTTAAAGTTTAATTCCTGACTCATGTAGTAATTGATAGCGGGAGTAAAGCTGTGCAACCAGGAAGTGAGTTCGCTATTATAATCTGGGCCGTCGCCAGATTCTTTTATATCCATACCTTTGTAGCGGGAATCGAGTCTGCCTATGGTCATTCCATCCTTATCGCGCAAAAGGTCTTTCCAAAAATAATTGAAAGGCACTTCAAGGTTATTTGTGCGAATGGTTTCTTTTGACAAGCCGGAGTAGTACGCCATTTTATCAACAATTTCTTCTTTTGTAGATTCATCAAGATAACCACCTTTTGCAATCGCCGGAAGCAAAACATCCACGGCATATTTTTCAACTTCAGGTAATAATTGAGTTAAATCTTTATTCTGAAGTTCTGCCGGAAGCGCTTTATGATACCAGGCTGCAGCTGCGAAATATGGTAATCTATTTGCAACTTCAACAGGTCCTTCAAATTCAAAACCTAATTCTGTAGGAGAGACGAGAATTACACCATTAAGATACATCCATTTGTTATCCTGCAATGCCAGAGCAAGCCCGGAAACACGCGTGGTACCATAACTTTCACCAATTAAAAATTTAGGTGATCGCCATCTGTTTGTACGTGTAACAAATGTATTTACCCAGTCTGCGAGGTAAGAAATATCAGCATTTACACCAAAAAACAGCTTTTTATCAGGCATTTTCCCGTCTTTTCCGGGAAGCATTCGGCTATAACCGGTGTTTACAGGATTGATGTAAACTATATCTGCGACGTCAAGAATAGAATTAGGATTGTCTTTTATTCCGTAAGGCTGTACAGGAAAACCTTCAT
>JBALXG010000320.1:0-3946 GCA_036961055.1 Leeuwenhoekiella sp.
AGTCTGGGAGCAGAAAGAGCCGTGGCTTGGACTAAAAAACAATTAGAAGAAGTTGGTCTTGATAAAGTTTGGCTTCAGCCTGTAATGGTACCCAAGTGGGTGAGAGGTTTGCCAGAATATGCTTATATAGAAGCGCCAGACGGTACAACAGTTAATGTGCCTATTTGTGCATTAGGTGGTTCAGTAGCAACGCCCGGTGCAGGTGTTAAAGCAGAGGTAATAGAAGTTCAAGGAATTGATGATCTTAAAAACTATGGTAAAGAACAAATTCAGGGTAAAATTGTTTTTTTCAATAGACCTATGCAGGCAGATCTTATTCAGACGTTTCAGGCATATGGCGGCTGTGTAGACCAGCGTGTAGATGGCGCGAGAGAAGCTTCTAAATATGGCGCGGTAGGCGTAATTGTGAGATCAATGAATCTTAGAATGGATGATTTGCCGCATACAGGAACCATGTCATATGGTGATTTACCCGAGAAGGAGCGTATACCCGCTGCGGCCATAAGTACAAATGGTGCCGAACTTCTTAGCAACGCATTAAAGCTGAGTAAAGACAGCAAGTTTTATTACGTAATGACTTGCAAAACGATGCCAGACGTACAATCTTATAATGTAATAGGCGAGATTACCGGGAGTGAATATCCAGATCAATATATGGTTGTGGGTGGTCATCTTGATTCATGGGATCTAGGTGATGGATCGCACGATGACGGCGCAGGTGTTGTGCAAAGTATGGAAGTTCTACGTTTGTTTAAGCAAGCAAATTACAAACCAAAACACACTATACGAGTTGTTCTTTTTATGAATGAAGAGAATGGTGGTAGAGGTGGTGATAAATATGCCGAAACTGCCAAAAATAAAGGGGAAAAGCATGTTTTTGCGTTAGAAAGTGACTCTGGTGGTTTTACACCTCGTGGCTTTTCTTTTGATTGTAGCGCCGCTAATTTTGAGCAGGCTGTAAGCTGGGAGCCTCTTTTTAAACCATATCTCATTCACTATTTTGAGCAGGGCGGAAGCGGTTCAGATGTTGGACCCTTAAAAGGTGAGGGAACTGTATTGGCAGGTTTACGCCCAGATTCTCAGCGATATTTTGACTATCATCACGCTTCTAATGATAAGTTTGATGCTATAAATAAACGCGAATTAGAATTGGGAGCAGCTACTATGGCAAGTCTTGTTTATTTATTTGACACACATGGTATAAGATAATTTCAGCTTAAAATTCTACAAAGCTGTTAAACTTATATGAACGAAGGACTTGGTTATCGCCAAGTCCTTTATTTTTGAAAAAAATCTAACCATGGCTATTATAGGCTCAATTATTAAAGGAATTATAGATATAAGTGATTCATTAATCCCAGAATCTAATCCCCTTGAAGAGCAACAAAATGTTTTGTCAGCTCTGCTTAAAAAGGCAAAGGATACTCAGTTTGGCAAACACTACAATTTTGAGAAAATTCTTGAAGCTGAAGATATACAAAAAGCTTTTGCAGACGCTGTTCCTTTTTTTGACTATAATAGTATTAATGCAAAATGGTGGTCAAAATTACATCAGGGCGAGAGCGATGTAACCTGGCCAGGTGTCCCAGATTATTACGCTTTAAGTTCTGGTACTACCGGAAAATCTAGTAAGCGCATTCCTGTAACAGATGAGATGATAAATGCCATACGTACTTCTGGTATTAAGCAGGTAGGAGCACTTGCAAATTTTAAACTTGAGCCAGAATTTTTTGAAAAGGAAATAATGATGCTTGGCAGTTCAACAGATTTAGCTGAAAAAAATGGTCATAAAGAGGGAGAAATCAGCGGAATTAGTGCCAGTAATATACCTTTTTGGTTTAAAGGTTATTAAAAGCCTGGCGATGAAATAGCTCGTATTGAAGACTGGGATGATAAGGTAGAACATATTGCCGAAAGAGCTAATCAATGGGATATAGGCGCTTTGAGCGGTATTCCCAGCTGGATAGAACTAATGATTGAGAAAGTTATCGAAAAAAATAATCTTAAGAACATTCATGAAATTTGGCCTAATCTTCAGGTTTATACCTCAGGTGGGGTGGCTTTTCCACCATATGAGAAAAGCTTTAATGCCTTGTTAGGTAAGCCAATTACAGTAATTGACACTTATCTTGCTTCTGAAGGTTTTATCGCATTTCAGGCAAGGCCAGAGACAGATTCTATGCGTCTTGTTACAGATAATGGAATTTATTTTGAATTTGTGCCCATGAATCCGGATTACATTAATGAAGACGGGTCGATAGTTCAGGACGCTCCTGTAGTTTCTCTCAAAGATGTAAAAACAGATCAGGATTATATTCTTATTATTTCTACGGTTTCTGGTGCGTGGCGATATTTAATAGGTGATACTATTGCCTTTACAGATGTTTCACGTGCTGAAATTAAAATAACAGGCCGCACAAAATTCTTTCTTAATGTCGTAGGCTCTCAGCTTTCGGTTAACAAAATGAATGATGCAGTGCAGGAACTTGAGGCTGAATTTGATATAAGAATACCTGAATTTACTTTGGCTGCGATACGTAATCCTGAAGATGATGAATTTTATCATTACTGGTATCTGGCAACCGAAGCTAATGTTGATAATCTACAACTTGCTGAAAAGCTTGACCAGAGTCTAAAAGCGGCTAATAAAAATTATAAAGTGGCTCGCAGTAAAGCATTAATGGGAGTCAAGGTTAAAACTGTTGACCCATCAGTATTCTACGACTGGAGTGCTGCTAATAAAAAGAAAGGCGGACAGGTAAAAATGGAGAAAGTAATGAATGCTGAAAAGTTTGCTGAATGGGAAGAATTTGTGAAAAATCACTGAGCATTTTGAATTTTTCTTTCCTCAATTAAATCCATTATTTCTTCTGGAGAAAGATATAATTTCTTGATGCGATCTTTGTATGTCTGCGAGATGCTACTGTGGTTGAGTATAAAATCTTTTGTCTTTAAAATATATTCTCCCATACCATGTGCCACGGCAAAAGTATCTGCCGCACGCTCAACTTCCTGAATATGCCCATGAGAATATAGATATTTAATGCCGAATAATAACATGCCCCAGCTACTGCGTCCTCTATAATCCATGACATGACCTAGTTCATGACCTATCCAGCCTATTAAAACATCAGAAGGAATGTCTGTTATTTTAAAAGATTCATCTTCAATTTTAACTTTCTTACTTATAAGTATAATGTAACCTCTGTTTTTTCGGGATTTAAAAAAACTTTTATACGTAGGCTGAGCCTGCATAGTAGATTTTTTAATATTCTTTTTAAACTGAAAGGTTATTGGGGTGTCTACTAATTGAGGATAATATGACAATGCCACATTTACCTCATTTTTAATAACTTCTGGGATGATTTTATTGGTAAATTCTAATGTCTTCATGTCAAGGTGAAAGTATTAAAATGCCTGTAAAGTTGCTGTTAAGGAGTTGGTAAATATATCAAATAGGAAATGCTGTATTTAATTTTGCGTTTAGATTACTTTTGAAGGTTAAACAGTACTTTTGCACTCGCAAAAACTAAGATTTGAAATTATCTAATTATACTCGGGAATTTAAGTACAATTTAAATCTTGCCTATCCTATAATGTTGGGTCAGTTGGGCCATATTCTTGTGGCTCTGGCAGATAATTTGATGGTTGGTAGATTAGGTGCGGCACCGCTTGCCGCGGTTTCTTTAGGTAATAGTCTGGTTTTTATTGCACTGTCGCTGGGTATAGGATTTTCATTTGCAATAACACCATTAATTGCAGAAGCAGATGGTATTGGAGATACAGATACCGGGCGTAATTACTTTCATCATGGCATAGTGATGTGTGCTGTAAATGGAGTTTTGCTCTTTCTTTTGCTTCTATTTGCAAAACCTATTTTATACTATCTTGATCAACCTGTAGAAGTTGTTGCGCTGGCAATTCCTTATATGGAGATAGTCGCTTT
>JBALXG010000321.1:0-3945 GCA_036961055.1 Leeuwenhoekiella sp.
CATTATAAGCAATGTGAAAAGATTTTTTATAAAAAGTTTATAAATTCACAGAATTGCTTTTGACCTAAGTCCAAAAAAAACGGCTCACTTAAGGAGCCGTTTTTGATATATTATAAATGTTTTTTATTAGAAAATATAACGTATACCTATCTGTGCCTGCCATCTTGATAAAAGGCTTGTATTGTACACCAAAGGATCATTTAAATCAGGATTAAAGGTATAGGTAGGAACATTGTTCTCATCTACAGAAACACCAATAGGTTGAGCAGATGCAGGTTCTTGTACTAATCCCCAATCACTATTGATAAGGTTGCCTAGATTCAAGACATCAAGGCTAAATTGTATGGTATTTGTCTTACTTTCTGAAACGTTGAAGTTATAGTTCTGTAGGATTTTCATATCCCAGCGACCTCTCCACGGTGCTAAGGCACCATACCGCTCAAAATACTCACCCCTGTGATCACTTAAGTAATCATCTTGTTGAATAAAATTTTCAAATGCAGCGCCTTGTCCCGGGCCAGAAAATTGCATCTTGCTAATCTCACTTGTGGTAGGAATATAGATTAGATCATTTACGCTAGACCCGTCACCATTAATATCGCCTCCGTATGTGTAATTATATCTTCTGCCCTGAGCATATTCAAAAAATGTTGAGATTGTAGTAGACCAGGTGTCACCACCGTAATTGAATTGTTTAGAAAGCACACCAATTATTCTATGTGTATCTCCATATTTTGAGTATTCTAAACGGTCATTGTTTACATTACCTATTGCCGGATTAAAATCGAAAGCGTCTCCCGTGATTTCAGCTTCTATAGAATTTACATCTTTAGCATTTAGATAATTGTAGGCAATACTAGTGTAGAAGCCTTGACCAAAGGTTTTTTGGGCCTTTAAGGTGAAGTTCCAGATTCTTCCTTTATCAGAATTAGAGAATACATAGGCATTATTTAGATGATCAACTGCAGTATAAATAGGGCGGTTATCTACACCTTCAAGTGTTTCTGAAGGAGGTAGAAGTCCCCAGTTTTGCACATGAGCTCCATTTATATCTTTAGTATATGATACATCTCCGGTTAAGATCAATCCATTTTCAAACTTATAATCTGTCCCTAAATTCGTTCTCCAAACTTGTGGCCATTTAAAACTAGGGTCAACAATTTGAAAATAACCATCGTCAGCACCACTTACCTGATTTCCTAACCAAACAAAAGGAAAGCGCCCTGTAAATATACCAGTACCTCCGCGCAGTTGTATGGTTTTGTCTCCTTTAACATCATAATTGAAACCAAGTCTGGGTGAGAACAAAATTTTATTAGATGGCATCTTGGTTGAGATTAAATTTACCATATCGCCGCTATTGGGATTGTAATATTCTACTGAGTTATCACGAGTAGCAGTGTTGTCTGTATCTATATATTTTTGAATTAATTCATCTGTATTAAAATAAAGCGGTTTATCAAAACGAACGCCCATAGTTAACTTAAGGTTCTCAGTCACGTTCCATTTATCTTGAAAGTAAAAAGCCAGTTGACCTACATTTAATTCTGCAAGTTTCCAGCCACCATCATTTCCATCTCCGGCCGCATTTGATGCATCATATACACTATTAGCATAAGCAATGTTAGAAGCCAGAATGCCATTAGGGTCTGCTGCATCTGCTAAGAAAACATCAACAGAAGGATAAGGATTAAAATTACCGTAGTAATTTCCATTTGTGGCATAGGTTCCAAAATTGTCATAGGCAGTTAAGTTGAAAGAATTTTTAAACGAAAATTTCTCAAATGAAGCGCCAACTGTAAATGTGTGATCCCCTAGATAGTAATTAAAGTTGTCTGATATCTGAAATACCTTTTGATCTAGTTTGTTATTTATTGAAAAAGGCTCATGTCCTGCAATAATGTAGTTAGAACCATCTTTTTGAATGTTGATAGGAGAGATAGGAGTAGAGAACGGGTTTCTAAAATCATCAAAATGGGTATAACCCGCCTGAAGCTTATTAGAAGCATTTTGAGAAAATGTAGAGTTCCATTCTAATTGAACAGACTGTAATTTGTTGTTCATCTCATAGCCAGAATTCTGAAATTGTAAAGTGGAAGCGCTGGGTCCTCTGCGAGTAATTGCAGTTGGGTGAGCGGGTTTCTCTTTAGAAGCATCAAGGAAATTATAGATAACGGCTACCCGGTTGTTGTTGTCAATATTCCAGTCTAATTTAAATATTCCCTTAGTAGATTTAGAATCATAAGTAAAACCCTGATAGCTGCCGGGGTTATATCCCACTCCTAAAAGTGCATTTTGTACCGCAATTAAATCTGATTCTAAAACCCGAGATTCATTAACTCCACCAGAACCGGTATTGGGCACAAATGAAGAACCTAAATCTGTTCTGTCATCTTTTTCAAAATTTGCAAAAAAGAACAGTTTGTTTTTTATGATGGGCCCACCAATGCTAACACCATATTGAGCTTGTTTTAGATCGGCTTTTGGTAGTTTTTCGCCTTTAATTTTTCGCCCGGTAAGATCTTCATTTCTATAGAAACCATAAACGGTACCTGTAAATTCATTTGTTCCGCTCTTAGTTACCGCATTTATAGTTGCCCCGGTAAATCCAGATTGAGTAACATCATAAGGAGCTAAAGAAACCTGAATCTGTTCTATGGCATCTAAAGAGATAGGTTGAGCATCAGTTTGTCCACCCGGAGTAGCTGCATCAAGTCCAAAGGGATTATTAAAGATAGCGCCGTCAAGACTAAAATTATTAAACTGATCGTTTCTACCTCCAAAAGAGTTACCGCTTGCAGAAGGTTCTAAGCGGGTAAAATCTGCCGTAGAGCGAGAAATAGTAGGAAGGGTCTTAAGATCCCGGCTGCCTATACTAGTTTCAGAGCCTGTTCTGTCATTATTGAAGACGGTGCTTTTAGTGCCTGATATAATTACTTCATCAAGTTCATTTGATGCGGTATTCAGGTTAGCGCGTACATTAAAAGTTTGCCCTAATGTGAGTGAAAAGTCATTCAATAGATAATCTGTAAAACCTACGTAAGTAATTGTAATGGTGTAAGGCCCGCCCACACGTAAATTAGGGAGGTTAAAGCGACCATCAAGATTGGTAATTGTTCCGTAAGTTGTGCCGGTAGGTAAATGAACGGCAGTAACATTTGCTCCAGGTAGAGTGGTGTTTTGATCATCATACACGACTCCGCTTATTTCGGCTGTCGTTACCTGTGCGTACGTGGCTGAGGAGAGCATAAAAAAGGTTAACAAAAAGAGTAAAGAACTTTTCATAGATAGGACAATTTTGAATGGATTAAGTTGGTTTTTGGAATATTTTGTAAACTTAAAATTTAAGAACAATAATGTAAAGATTTAATAATATAATATTATAATTTATTGAAATTCAGTATTTTATAAATTATTCTTAGTTAATAGGAGTATTTTTATTATTTAATGAATTTCCAGATGTATTTTTGATAATTGGATAAAAATTTAGCTGCGTAGAACGGTTTACAATTGAGAAGTATTTGTGTAAATTCTCTAAAGAGTATTAAAAAGGTTTACTTTTATTAATATCTTAACAAGAAATTGGAAGAGAACAACTAGTTTTGTAATTCTTAAAAAAACCGGTGCTAAACGTCAAAGCTTCTTTCTTTTTATTGCTTTTCGTGGCTTTTTTAGCCGCACCCACAATCATATCTATTTTTCACCCGGATAAGATGTATTCTTTGACCATAACGGAAGAAGAAAATGGTAAAAATAAAAATGCCGAATTTGAAAAAGATTTTAAAATCGTTCCAGATTTTTTATCGTTTGTAGCTTTTGAAATTAGCGAAAAGAGAAATATAAACTTTGAATATACCAGCTCTCTTTCTTCGGTGTACATTGATCCTATCTACCCTCCGCCTAAGTTTATTTAATTTTTTATGGTAAAAACACACGACATATTAG
>JBALXG010000322.1:0-3919 GCA_036961055.1 Leeuwenhoekiella sp.
CCACAAGTTCTAAAGATTTTGTAAACCCGTTAGATACACCTTCAATCATATTAGCGATTAAAGATCTGTATAAACCGTGCTTAGCCTTTTCTTCCTTCTTATCTGAAGAACGCTCTAAAGTAATTACACCATCTTCAATCTTTATATCGATAGCAGAATACTCCTGAGTCAGTTCTCCTAATTTACCTTTTACGGTTATAACACCATCTGCTACATTAACTGTAACACCTTCTGGTATTGTAATTGGATTTTTACCTATTCTTGACATGATTTCGTCTTTTTAAACTGGATTAGTAAACGTAGCAAAGAACTTCACCACCTACATTCTCTTGCTGAGCCTGCTTACCTGTCATAACTCCTTTTGAAGTTGAAACGATAGAAATACCTAATCCATTCAGGATACGAGGTACATCAGATGACGATGAATATTTACGTAAACCAGGTTTACTAATTCTTTGAATATCTTTTATTACAGACTGCTTTGTCTCTTTATCATACTTCAAAGCTATTTTAATAGAGCCTTGAGGCGTTTCAGATTCAAATTTGTAACTAAGAATATAACCTTGGTCAAACAAGATTTTGGTAATTTCCTTCTTCAGGTTGGACGCAGGGATTTCCACAACTCTGTGGTTAGCCGCTGCTGCATTTCTAACCCGAGTTAGAAAGTCTGCTATTGTATCTGTATACATTTTTATTTATTTGCGGTTTTGGTTTTCAACTTAGACGTCAAACCTGAAACCAGTTAAATTTATTACCAGCTTGCCTTCTTAACACCTGGGATCAATCCCTGGTTAGCCATCTCACGAAAAGTTACTCGTGAGATACCGAAAGTTCGCATATACCCTCTAGGTCTACCTGTTAATTTACAGCGATTGTGCAAACGTACAGGAGAAGAGTTTTTTGGCAACTTCTGCAATCCCTCATAATCTCCAGCTTCTTTAAGAGCCTTACGTTTATCAGCATATTTAGCAGAAAGTTTTTCTCTTTTCCTTTCTCGGGCTTTCATTGATTCTTTTGCCATACCTAATTCTTTTTAAATGGTAATCCTAGTTCAGTTAAAAGCGATTTTGCTTCTTTATCAGTTTCAGCTGAAGTTTCAAAGGTAATGTTCATACCTTCAATCTTTCTTACTTTGTCAATATCAACTTCAGGGAAGATGATTTGCTCAATAATACCTAAACTGTAATTTCCACGTCCATCAAAACCAGAAGCTTTGATACCGTTAAAATCTCTTACACGAGGAAGTGCACTAGTAATCAACCTGTCAAGAAACTCATACATACGCTCACCGCGCAATGTAACTTTAGCTCCAATTGGCATTCCTTTACGTAGTTTAAAAGCTGCGACATCTTTTTTAGATATTGTTGCAATTGCACGCTGACCAGCTATCATTGTTAATTCCTCAACAGAATAATCAATTAACTTTTTATCAGCAACAGCAGCCCCAACCCCTCTAGAGATCACGATCTTTTTTAATTTAGGTACTTGCATTATATTCTTGTACCCAAACTCTTCCTGTAGAGCAGGTAAAACACGCTCTTTATATTCTGTCTTTAATCTTGAAGTGTAAGCCATAACTATAATACTTCATTGGTTTTTTTAGAAAAACGCACTTTTTTACCATCTTCCATACGATGCCCTACACGCGTAGAATCACCATTTTTGTCAATTAATGACAAATTAGAAATGTTTAAAGGCGCTTCCTTTTTAGCAATACCTCCCTGAGGGTTAGATGCACTAGGCTTTTCATGCTTAGACACCATGTTAACTCCCTCTACTAAGGCTTTATTTTTTTCGATTAATACACGCTGAACTTTACCTTCCTCACCTTTATGGTCTCCAGCAATTATGCGTACATTATCTCCTACTTTTATTTTAAGCTTTGCCATTTTTAAATGTATTAAAGCACCTCAGGTGCCAATGATACAATCTTCATGAACTGCTTATCACGAAGTTCTCTTGCTACCGGTCCAAAAACACGTGTACCACGCATTTCTCCCTGAGCATTAAGAAGCACACAAGCGTTATCATCAAAACGGATGTAAGATCCATCAGGACGACGCACTTCCTTTCTTGTACGTACAACTACCGCAGTAGAAACAGCCCCCTTTTTAACCTGACCGTTAGGTGTTGAATCCTTTACAGAAACAACAATCTTATCGCCAACAGAAGCATATCTTCTTTTTGTACCTCCTAATACACGTATGGTCAAAACTTCTTTTGCCCCAGTATTATCTGCTACTTTTAATCTTGATTCTTGCTGTACCATTATTTCGCTCTTTCAATAATTTCTACAAGTCTCCAACATTTAGATTTACTTAAAGGTCGTGTTTCCATGATCTTTACAGTATCACCAATATTGCAGTCGTTTGTTTCGTCGTGCGCTACGTATTTCTTCGTTTTCAAAACGAATTTACCATACATAGGGTGTTTTACCTTTTTAACTTCAGCAACCACAATGGATTTCTGCATTTTGTTACTGGTTACAACACCTATACGTTCTTTTCTTAAATTTCTTTTTTCCATCTTAGGCAGCATTATTGTAATTCTCTTTTTGTAAGCTCGGTAGCAATACGCGCTACTGATCTTCTAAGACCTCTAAGCTGAATGGGATTTTCTAAAGGAGAAATAGCGTGAGCCATTTTAACATCCATATACGCCCTTTTAGCCTTTACGAGTTCCTCCTGTAATTCTGCTACAGATAATTCTTTTACTTCTGATTGTTTCATTTTTCTAGAATTTAGTCAGCTTGATAATCCCTAGCCACTATATATTTTGTCCTTACCGGAAGTTTTTGAGCAGCAAGTCGCAACGCTTCACGTGCAACAGGTTCTGCAACTCCCCCAATTTCAAAAAGCATTCTGCCTGGCTTAACAACAGCTGCCCAATACTCAACGGCCCCTTTACCTTTACCCATACGAACCTCAAGAGGCTTCTTCGTAATAGGTTTGTCTGGGAAGATCCTTATCCATAGTGATCCTTCACGTTTCATAAAACGAGTTGCTGCTATACGCGCGGCTTCTATTTGTCTCGAAGTAACAAAAGTGGAGTCCAATGATTTGATACCAAAGGTACCATTTGCAAGTTGATGCCCCCTTCCGGCATTACCTTTCATTCTACCCTTTTGCTGCTTACGGAATTTTGTCTTTTTAGGCTGTAACATCTCTTTTTACTTTAAAAAATTACTTTCTACGACGTGGTTTACTAGCTCCACCTCCGCGGCCGGTCTTACCTTGTTTCTTAGCTAAGCCCACGAGCGGTGAAAGCTCTCTTTTACCATAGACTTCTCCTTTCATGATCCACACCTTAATACCCAATCTACCATAAGTAGTATGAGCTTCTACCAAAGCATAATCAATGTCGGCTCTAAATGTTGATAACGGAATACGACCATCTTTATAAGATTCAGAACGCGCCATTTCAGCTCCATTCAATCTACCTGAAATCTGTATTTTAATACCTTCAGAGTTCATACGCATTGCAGCCGCAATAGCCATTTTAATCGCTCGTCTGTAAGAAATACGATTTTCAATTTGACGCGCCACACTAGATGCTACTAAAAACGCATCCAACTCAGGTCGCTTAATCTCAAAAATATTAATCTGAACTTCCTTATCTGTAATTTTTTTAAGCTCTTCTTTCAACTTGTCTACTTCCTGACCACCTTTCCCTATAATAATACCAGGTCTTGCAGTAGTGATAGTAACGGTTACAAGCTTAAGCGTACGCTCAATAATTACCCTAGACACACTAGCTTTTGATAAACGAGCATGAATATACTTTCTAATCTTATCGTCTTCAGCGAGTTTATCGCCGTAGTCGCTACCACCATACCAGTTGGATTCCCATCCTCTTATGATACCTAGGCGATTTCCGATTGGATTTGTCTTCTGTCCCATTTATTATTTACTTTGTGTGT
>JBALXG010000323.1:0-3915 GCA_036961055.1 Leeuwenhoekiella sp.
ATGGAAATTTAAAAGCCTTTACCAGAATACGCGATGGTGTTGATCAGGATCTGTTTTACATCAATGACGAGGGAAAATATGATTTGCTTAAAAGCCTCAACTGGAAGGAAGCGTTCTCAATTGTAGGTTTTGATTATTCAAGTGAAAATCCTGATGCGGCGTATGTCGTTTCAAATCTGGAAGGCGATAAGTCAAAAATCATCCTTTATGACCTTAAAATCGACCAAAAGATCAAAGATATCTTCAGTAATGAAAATTATGATGTGTCTAATATTTCGGTTTCGCGCAAGCGTAATTATGAGATAGATTACTTTAGATATGAGGGAGAGAAAATGGTCACTATCCCGGTGAGTGATTATTATAAAAAGCTGGATGCAAAGTTTAAAGAGCAATTTGGTGATAAACAATACGGTATTGCAGACAAGACAGATGAAGAAGATTTTTATCTTATTTATGTAAATAGCGACAGAGATTATGGGACTTATCATTCTTATGATGTAGCAAATGACAAATTTGAAGTTGTCTATGAACTTATGCCGCAGTTGCATGAAGAAGATATGGCAGCAATGAAACCTATAAGCTTTACAAGTCGGGATGGGATTGCGCTTCATGGTTATATTACGTTGCCCAAAGCAGCAATAGATGGTGAGCGTGTTCCGGTAATTGTGAATCCGCATGGCGGGCCGCAGGGAATACGTGATTCCTGGGGATTTAATCCCGAAAATCAGTTGTTTGCTAGCAGAGGTTACGCGACTTTGCAGGTTAATTTCAGAATTTCTGGTGGTTATGGTAAAGAGTTTCTTGAGTCTGGCTTTAAACAAATAGGCCGAAAAGCGATGGATGATGTAGAAGATGGTTTGCAATATGTAATAGATCAGGGCTGGATAGACAAAGAAAAAGTGGCGATTTATGGCGGAAGTCACGGCGGTTACGCGGTTTTACGCGGACTCACAAAAACACCCGATCTATATGCCTGCGGAGTAGATTATGTAGGAGTTTCAAATATTTTTACTTTTATGGAAACCATCCCCGCTTACTGGAAACCATATTTAAAAATCATTAAAGAAATCTGGTATGACAAAGATGTGCCGGAAGAAAAAGTGATTATGGAAGAAGTAAGTCCGGCTTATCAAATTGATAAGATCACAAAACCGCTAATGGTTGTGCAGGGAGCAAATGACCCGCGAGTGAATATTGACGAGTCAGATCAAATTGTGGCAGCTTTACGCAAAAAAGATGTAGAAGTGCCGTATATGGTAAAGTATGATGAAGGCCACGGTTTTAGCAAAGAGAAAAATTCGCTTGATTTTTACAAAGCAATGATGGGATTTTATGCAAAACACTTGCGTGATTAAGTAGAAATTATTTTATATAACTGAAAAGAGTCTGATTTATCAGGCTCTTTTTTTATGTTTTGTGAAGAAAAAGCTTTCTTAATTTATTTTATTCGTAGCCGGTAAAAACTTCTTTAATTACATTTGGTAAACCAATGAGATTTTCAGTTTTAAGAGCATTCTGCAAACTCTCAAATAATTTAAACCAACCATCAAAATGGCTAATTTCATTTTTAAATTTTTAAACCAAAAAAAGAATCTTTTTACGCTTGTTTTCCTTTTTGGAAGTTTTTTTAGCAGTGTTAAAGCACAGGAAATTATCACGATAAATACTAAAAGTAACGCGCTGGTACTTGAAATAAACGCTGAAAAAGAAGTAAAAACGGTCTATTTAGGTCAAAAACTGGCCGCAGAAGCAGAATATCGCCAAATATCTGGTCAATATAATCAAGGGGATGATTATACCGGTATTTACAATTCGTTTTACACGCCTTCAGGTTCAAAAAATTTGCTGGAACCGGCAATAAATGTCACGCATGCAGATGGAAACGCGTCGCTAAGTCTTGATTATGTAAGCCATAAAACAAGTACTATTTCTGATGGAATCTCGCAAACCGAAATCTTACTAAAAGATCCCGTTTATAATTTTGAGGTGACCGTTTATGTAAAGGCATTTTACGAGCAGGACATTATTGAGCAGTGGACGAGTATTACCAATAAAGAAAAAGGAGATGTGATGCTGAATAAATATGCTTCGGCTAACTTATATCTTCATGGCAATAATGATTTCTGGTTGAATCATTATCACGGCGAGTGGGCAAAAGAAATGCGCCCTGAAGAGACCAAATTATCACACGGCATTAAGGTTCTCGATTCAAAATTAGGGACGCGCGCAAATATCTTTCAGCCTTCAGTTTTTATGGTTTCGTTAGGTAAACCTTCTACAGAAGATTCTGGTGATGTGTTGCTGGGAGGTTTAGAATGGTCAGGTAATTTTAGAACAGATCTTGAGATTGATCCTTTAGAAAACCTTAGAATAATTTCGGGAATAAATGATTTTTCTTCGGCGTATCGTTTAGCCAAAGGCGAAACATTTACAACTCCTAAATTCTGGTACACACTTTCTCACGAAGGAAAAGGAAAAGCCAGCCGAAACATACAAAAATGGGCCAGAAACTATAAGATTTTAGACGGAAATGGTACACGTTTAACCTTGCTTAATAACTGGGAAGCGACCTATTTTGACTTTGATGAGCCCAAACTGAAAAGCATAATTGAGGACAGTAAAAAATTAGGTGTAGACCTGTTTTTACTTGATGATGGCTGGTTTGGTAATACGTATCCCAGAAACGGTGACAATGCAGGTTTAGGCGACTGGCAGGTAAATAAAAAGAAATTGCCTAACGGGATTGGGACGCTTGTAGAAGCTGCAAAAGAGAATAATGTAAAATTTGGAATCTGGATAGAGCCGGAAATGGTAAATCCTAAAAGTGATTTATATAATCAGCATCCAGATTGGGTAATCAAGCAGCCGGAAAGACCCGAACATTATTTTAGAAATCAGCTGGTTTTAGACTTAACAAATCCCGAAGTTCAGGATTTTGTGTACGGTGTTGTAGACGATTTATTCACTCAAAATCCCGATTTAGCCTATATAAAGTGGGATTGTAACGCGGTTATTTATAATGCCTATTCAAAGTCGCTTAAAAAAGATCAATCAAAATTATATGTAAATTATGTAAAAGGATTGTACAAAGTGCTTGAGCGCGTACGCGAAAAATACCCAACTGTGCCTATGATGTTATGTTCTGGCGGTGGCGGAAGAGTAGATTATGCAGCTTTAAAATATTTCACAGAATTTTGGCCCAGTGATAATACAGATCCGCTGGAGCGGGTTTATATGCAATGGGAATATTCTTATTTCTATCCAGCATTGGGGATGGCAGCGCATGTTACGGCATGGAGTAAAGATCCTATAAAATATAAAGTCGATGTCGCCATGATGGGCAAAATGGGTTTTGATATTGTCGTGGATGAGTTAGCGCCGGATGATCTTAAATTTTGTCAGAATGCCTTAACCGAATATGATGCGCTGAAAAATACGATCTGGCACGGTGATCAGTATCGTTTGCAGAGTCCGTGGGACAATGATGCGGCTTCTGTAATGTATGTAAATGATGATAAAAACGAAGCGGTAGTTTTTACTTATTTAGTAAATGACAGATATGGTTCTGGTACAAAAACGCCTATACTTTTAAAAGGCCTTGATCCTGCCAAAACCTATAAAATAGAAGAAACAAGTATTTATCCCGGTGCAAAACCCGCTGTAAAAACCGCCGAATATTCAGGCGATTTTCTAATGAAAATTGGTATTAATCCTAATGTAAGTGCTTATCGTACAAGTGTGGTGCTGAAGGTGAGTGTGGAGTAGGTTGGGAGAGTGATTTCTGTAGTATGTAAAGCCTTAAAGTTTATGTAATGACAATTGGTATTTAGTTACCCACTTTGAATAACATATCTTTGAAAATATAATAATCCCAAATTATAATTATAATGGCAAAATTTTTAAAAGGCAATTTAC
>JBALXG010000324.1:0-3914 GCA_036961055.1 Leeuwenhoekiella sp.
CCATAACCGGTATCTGCGACTGTAAAAATAACAGCGACTGATGATGAGGTCTGTTTAATCAACTCAACACCTAATGAAATGGAACCTCTGGTTGTATATTTTAACGCGTTTTCTAATAAATTGGTCAAAATCTGATTGATACGGAGGCTGTCACCTACCAAATATTGAGGAATTCCTTTTGTTTGATTTAGCTTAAAAACAAGACCTTTTGAACCACATTTTAGTGCATAATTCTCTTTTAAAGCTGTCATCATTGCCTTAAAATCAAACCTTTTACTTTCCATTTTTAATTTGCCGGCTTCCATTCTGGAAATATCTAGAAGATCATCTATCAACGCAACCAGATTATTAGATGAGTTCTGTATTATGTTAACCAGGTCAAGTTGTTCCTGATCAAGTTCAGTAAGTGTGAGGATGTCAAGAAAGCCTTTTATGGCATTAAGAGGCGTGCGTATCTCATGACTTACAGTTGAAAGAAATTTGTTTTTAAAATCACGTTGTTCCTTAAGGATACCATTATTTTCTTCAGCAACGCGATATTGTAAAACAGACTCGTTACTTATTTGATAAGAGTCATGTAGATTTTTATAATTCTTAGTATAATCATTAAGTATTATGTATGCCCTATTATCATTCTCTCTCGTAAAATTAATGTCAATATAAAGTTCCTTATCATTCTTTTCAAATTTTATGTTTGGGAAGTAGTGTATGCTTTCCTCACTATCAAAAGCAGATAAGATTGTGTGGAAAAATGGATGGAAATCATGTAAATACGAACCAATTTTTAAATTAAATAGGCGTTGATCGCTATCAAGTATCTCATTGTCCTTGTTTATTAATACGATTTGTGAAGACTTATTAAAATAGTCACTTTTAATTTTACTTAGCATGTAAGGATAATTGAAACGCCAAAACGTGAAAAAGTTTCCCCACATTAAGGCTTTTATTAGTACTAGAAAGATAAGAGTCTTGTATTTCTTTCTCTTTAAGTTTTTCTTTGATAACCATTGTATTTACGAGGTGAGCATTATTACTTATGACCTGTAATAGGGTTGCAGGATATTTCTCATTTAAGTAATTAGCATCATATTTTTTATAGAAGTTGTGAGTGTTTAACCTTTTAAACACAAAAGATTTTCCCGCTGCAAAAAAGCCTATAACTATTTTTTTTGACAATGCCATTTTCACCTTCTTCTTAGATTCAAATCTTGACAACTAAAAATTTTAATAAAAATCTATTTTAGGATGCTTTGCTAAAAACAGTAAATTATAATCAAGATTTAATTATACTAATAACTGATGTGTCGATTGGAAACAGAATATCATTTTAGCATATTTTTGGGGGCTCATTTTGATTTCTTATTTCAAGGACAAAAATTGCCAGTAGTAATACAAATATAAATAATTAATGACCTTAAGATATCGATAATCGGTATAAAAAATAGGGTTAAAAGACCCTTTTTCTGAAAAATGAATTATTTAAGAAATAAATATGGGCAAAATAGCATTATATCTATTACGTTTTCGTTAAAATTGAAACCGTATCTTTAAAATTCTAAATACGTATTATGTTATGAATTTAAATATCAGAAAAGCCCAGTCTAATGATATGGCAAATGTTCTGCGTCTTATAAAAGAACTTGCAGAATTTGAAAATGAGCCAAATGCAGTTGAAGTTACAGTAGATGATTTAATTGCTTATGGTACCGGAAATAATCCTGATTTTACCTGTTTTGTAGCCGAAGATGAATCTGGGATTATAGGAATCGCTTTAGTTTATTTTAGATTTTCAACCTGGAAGGGTAGAACTGTACATCTTGAAGATCTTATTGTAAAACAGGAAAAAAGAGGAATGGGTGTAGGGCTCGCATTATATACCGCAGTTATTGACTATGCAGCAAAATTAAATGTAAGGCGTGTAGAATGGGTTGTGTTGGGATGGAATGAACCTGCTATTAAGTTTTATAAAAACAGTGGCGCTCGTATATTAGATGACTGGCTCACAGTGCAGATGGATGAAGGTGGTATGAATTCGTTTTTAGAAAGCAGAAAAGGCTTGCTTTAAATGAAGATTTTTAAATTTGGTGGTGCGTCAGTAAAAGATGCACTTGGGGTTAAAAATCTCGTTGAAGTTCTTAATAAAACGCAGGAAAATGATCTGGTTATTGTTGTTTCTGCAATGGGTAAAACTACAAATGCCCTTGAGCAAGTGGTTAATGCTTATTTTCATAATAAAACAGCTCTAAAGGCTGCTGTAAAAGCATCTTTAAAATTCCATGAGAATATAGTTTTTGAACTTTTTGAAGGGAAAAACGAATTTCTGGTAAAAAAAATGAGGGCTTATTTCATTGAAGTTATTGCCTTTCTTGAGCGTAATAAATCACCGCATTACAATTTTGTTTATGATCAGGTAGTGAGTTATGGAGAGTTAATTAGCACAACAATTGTTTCTGCTTATCTGGAATATTACGGTTATAAAAATGAGTTTCTTGATATTAGAAGTTGCCTTAAAACCAATACTAGTTACAGAGAAGGAAAAGTGCTTTGGGATGAATCCCAACATAATATCGTTAAGGCAATCAGTAAAAATGGAATCACCATTACCCAAGGTTTTATCGCTTCAGATGAAAATGGTTTTACAACCACATTAGGCAGGGAAGGGAGTGATTACAGTGCAGCGATTATGGGGTACTGTCTCAGCGCCACCAGCGTTACAATATGGAAGGATGTGCCCGGAGTTCTAAATGCAGATCCGCGATATTTTAAGGATGCCATTTTACTCAATACAATTTCGTATCAGGAAGCGATAGAGTTATCTTTTTACGGTGCCACAGTAATTCACCCCAAAACCTTACAGCCTTTGCAACAAAAGGAAATACCGCTATATGTAAAGTCTTTTGAAAATCCTTTGGCTGCTGGCACATGTGTAACAAAAGGTGAATTAATTGAGCCATTAACACCATGTTATATCCTTAAAACCGGGCAGGTTTTACTTTCACTTTCATCACTTGATTTTTCTTTTATGGTGGAAGAAAATATAGGTGAAGTATTTAAACTTTTAGGAAAGTATAAAATGAAAGTTGACGTAATACAAAATTCTGCTATCAGTTTTTCGGTTTGTATTGAAGACAGGTATAATAATTTAGTTGAATTAAAGGAGCATTTAAATCGTGATTTTAAAGTTACAATTCACAAAAATGTTGATCTGTATACGATCAGGCATTTTACACAGGCAGCACTGGAAAAGATAGAAGAAAATAAAAATGTTTTAATTAAACAGGTTTCTGAGAACACGGTACAGCTTGTTACGTACTAAAACTGGTGCAATTTTTGCTATCTTTGTCCTCTATCCAAAAAAATATTTAAAAACCTTTCATGGGATTAGTTACCGCAAAAGAAGTTGCACAAGCCATTAATGTAGATAAATTTGGGTTTGCAGGAACCTTTCTGGGGTGGACTTTGATGAAAGTTTTAAAAATATCAAAGGCAAATGAAATTTACGATCGTAATAAGGATTTAAAAGAACTTGAATTTCTTAATGCGATACTTGATGAATTTCAGATTAAATTTGAAATTCCAGAAGAAGATCTTAAACGATTGCCTAAAGATGGCGCTTTTGTAACTATAAGCAATCATCCACTGGGTGGTATTGATGGGATTTTACTGCTTAAACTTATGCTTGAGCAACGCAGTGATTTTAAGATAATAGCAAATTTTTTACTACATCGCATTGAGCCTTTAAAACCTTATGTAATGCCCGTAAATCCTTTTGAAGACAGAAAGGATGCCAAGTCAAGTGTAATGGGGTTTAAGCAGGCTATTAAACATTTGCGAGATGGTCATCCCCTGGGAATTTTTCCTGCGGGAGAGGTTTCTACTTATAAAGACGATAAGTTGATCATTGACAGACCTTG
>JBALXG010000325.1:0-3906 GCA_036961055.1 Leeuwenhoekiella sp.
GGGTAATACTTGCCAAAATTGACTTTAGCTATATATAAAGTATCATTTGTATGTATAACTTCTTCTGCTATGTAATCAATATAGCCACTTTGCTTTATTGAATCACCTATTTTTAAAATACCAGTTTTAAGCGCGTTGTAATTGTTGAAAGATTTTGAGAGAATGATTGAGTCAATTCCATTTATAGATCTTTTTAAAGATAGCGATAGATCTTGTCCCAGTATTTGATTTGGAAAACCGAATAAAAAAACAAGAACAGCAATAAGTTGATAATAGTACTTCAAGAGGCGATTTTATAGGTAATTATAACGATTCTTCGAGGTAAAAAAGTTCAAATCATGAAAGATTCTTTAAATACCTTTGAAAATTAATCAATTAAGGTTTGATAAACCCAAATATATTTATACCTTTGCCAGCCCTAAGAACAGGGGAGTTATATTTAAATTATAATTAGGTAAAAGAAATTATGCCAACAATTTCACAATTAGTACGAAAAGGAAGAACCAAAATAACCAAGAAGAGTAAATCGGCTGCTTTGGATTCGTGCCCACAACGCCGCGGGGTTTGTACCCGTGTGTATACAACTACACCTAAGAAGCCTAACTCAGCTATGCGTAAAGTAGCTCGTGTGAGGTTAACTAATGGTAAGGAAGTTAACGCCTACATAGGTGGTGAGGGTCACAATCTTCAAGAGCACTCGATAGTATTGGTTAGAGGTGGAAGGGTGAAGGATTTGCCAGGTGTTAGATATCATATCGTTCGTGGAGCTTTGGACACCGCAGGTGTACAAGGAAGGCTACAACGCAGATCTAAATACGGAGCAAAACGCCCTAAGAAGTAATTAAGAACACTTTTAAAGAGAAGTAATGAGAAAAAGACAGGCCAAAAAGAGACCACTTTTACCAGATCCGCGCTTTAACGATCAGTTAGTAACTCGATTTGTTAACATGATGATGTGGGATGGAAAAAAGTCGGTGGCTTTTAAAATTTTCTATGACGCGATGGATATCGTTGAAGAGAAAAAACAAAATGATGAGAAGACCTCATTAGAAGTTTGGAAAGATGCTCTTTCTAATGTAATGCCTCACGTAGAAGTACGTAGCCGTAGAGTAGGTGGTGCTACATTCCAGATTCCTATGCAAATTAGACCAGATCGCAAGATCTCGACTGCTATGAAGTGGTTGATTAGCTACTCACGTAAGCGTAATGAGAAAGCAATGGCTCAAAAATTAGCAGCAGAGGTTTTAGCTGCGGCTAAAGAAGAAGGCGCTGCGGTTAAAAAGCGTACTGATACGCATAAAATGGCAGAAGCTAATAAAGCATTCTCTCACTTTAGATTCTAAAAAATAAAATGGCACAAAGAGATTTAAAATATACAAGAAATATAGGTATTGCAGCCCATATTGATGCTGGTAAGACTACCACAACAGAGCGTATACTTTATTATACGGGTGTGAGTCATAAAATTGGCGAGGTTCATGATGGAGCTGCTACTATGGACTGGATGGAGCAAGAGCAAGAGCGTGGTATTACTATTACGTCTGCTGCTACTACATGTTCGTGGAAGTTTCCTATGGAGAATGCGCAGCCTACAGAAGATGCTAAGGATTATCATTTTAATATTATAGATACCCCGGGACACGTTGATTTTACTGTTGAGGTAAATCGTTCTTTACGTGTTCTTGATGGATTAGTATTCTTATTTAGTGCAGTTGATGGTGTTGAGCCTCAATCTGAAACTAACTGGAGACTTGCTGATAATTATCACGTCCCGCGTATGGGGTTTGTAAATAAAATGGATCGTCAGGGATCTAATTTTCTAGAAGTATGTAAGCAGGTGAAAACAATGTTAGGGTCTAATGCTGTTCCTATTGTTTTGCCTATTGGTGATGAAAGTGATTTTAGAGGAATTATTGATCTTGTGAAGAATCGCGCTGTAGTATGGCATGATGAAACTCAGGGAGCGACTTTTGATGTTGTTGCTATTCCTGAAGAAATGAAAGAAGAAGTAAAGATGTATCGTGGTAAGCTTATTGAAGAGGTTGCTGCTTATGATGAGAATTTACTTGAAAAATATATGGAAGATGAGGATTCTATAACAGAAGATGAAGTGCATGCTGCGCTTCGTGCTGCCGTTATGGATATGTCTATTATTCCTATGATTTGTGGTTCTGCCTTTAAGAATAAGGGTGTTCAGTTTTTACTTGATGCAGTATGTCGCTATTTACCTTCTCCTATGGATAAAGAAGGTATAGTAGGTGTTAATCCTGATACTGAGAAAGAAGAAAAGCGTCGTCCAGATGTGTCTGAGCCATTCGCTGCACTTGCTTTTAAGATAGCTACAGATCCTTTTGTTGGACGCCTTGCATTCTTTCGCGTGTATTCTGGTCGTTTAGATGCTGGTTCTTATATCCTGAACAATCGTTCAGGTAAAAAAGAGCGTATCTCTCGTATTTATCAGATGCATTCTAACAAGCAAAACGCTATTGACTTTATAGAAGCTGGAGATATAGGGGCTGCTGTAGGTTTTAAAGATATTAAAACCGGAGATACTATGTCTGATGAGAAACATCCTATTGTTCTTGAGAGCATGGATTTTCCAGATCCTGTAATTGGTATAGCTGTTGAACCAAAAACTAAAGCTGATGTTGATAAGCTGGGAATGGCATTGTCAAAATTAGCAGAGGAAGATCCAACATTTCAGGTTCGTACAGATGAGGCTTCAGGTCAAACAATTATTTCTGGTATGGGTGAGCTTCACCTTGATATTATTGTAGACCGTTTAAGACGTGAGTTTAAAGTTGAGGTTAATCAAGGACAACCTCAGGTTGAGTATAAAGAAGCTATCACAAGATCTGCAGATCATAGAGAGGTTTATAAGAAACAATCTGGTGGTCGTGGTAAATTTGCTGATATTGTCTTTACGCTAGAGCCTGCTGATGAAGGTGTGGTTGGTCTTCAGTTTGTTAACTCTGTAAAAGGGGGTAATGTACCAAAGGAGTATATACCGTCTGTTGAAAAAGGATTTAAACAAGCTATGTCTAACGGGCCTCTTGCTGGATTTGAAGTAGACAGCATGAAGGTTACTCTTAAAGATGGTTCTTTTCATCCAGTGGATTCAGATGCACTTTCTTTTGAGTTAGCAGCAAAAATGGGTTTTAAAGCTTCTGCTAAATCTGCAGGTGCCGTAATACTTGAGCCTATTATGAAGCTTGAAGTTATTACTCCTGAAGAAAACATGGGTGATATCGTAGGGGATTTAAACCGTCGTCGTGGACAAATGAATGATATGGGTGATCGTGCAGGTGCAAAAGTTGTTAAGGCTTTTGTTCCACTTTCAGAAATGTTTGGTTATGTAACAACGTTGCGTACACTATCTTCTGGAAGAGCTACTTCTACAATGGAGTTTGCTCATTATGCAGAGACACCGTCTAATATTTCACAAGATGTTATTGCTGCGGCAAAAGGTACAGCAAACGCTTAATTTACTAAGAAATGAGTCAGAAAATCAGAATAAAATTGAAATCTTACGATCACAACTTAGTAGATAAGTCTGCTGAAAAAATCGTAAAAACAGTAAAGAGTACGGGAGCTGTAGTTACTGGTCCTATACCTTTACCAACGCATAAGAAAATATTTACAGTATTGCGTTCACCTCACGTAAATAAAAAATCACGTGAGCAGTTTGAACTAAGTTCTTATAAACGTTTGCTTGATATATATAGTTCATCTTCAAAGACGATTGATGCGTTAATGAAACTTGAACTGCCAAGTGGTGTTGAAGTAGAAATTAAGGTTTAGTTTCTATTATTCTAAATATTAATTTAGAATAACTATAAGATTGCATTACATGTCCTGCGCTGCGTGCAAAGGAAAAACGGTAAAAAATACATTCAGGGTTGAAAG
>JBALXG010000326.1:0-3643 GCA_036961055.1 Leeuwenhoekiella sp.
GGTAGAACGGCTCGTGTAAACTCAAAAGGAACGGCGTATATTATGAAATGGGAGAAAGAAAATCTGCCTGAATTCATCAAAAATCCGCCTGTAGCAGATATTTCTAAGAAAGCTGCACGAAAGTCTCCTTACTGGGAAACGCTATTTATTTCTGGTGGAAGAAAAGATAAAATTTCAAAAGGTGATATTGCCGGACTCTTTTTTAAGCAGGGAAATATAACAAAAGATCAATTGGGCGTTATCGAGTTAAAGCAGGATTGCACGTTTGTGGCGGTTCCGGCAGCAATTGCAGATGATCTTGTTGAAAACCTGAATAACAGCCGACTAAAGAAAAAGAAAGTCAGAATTTCGATTATATAAAATCCCTTTATTAGAAGTATGAAAGAATCAGAAATAGCCGAAGAAAAGGCAATTACTGCTGAAGAAATAGATAAATGTATTGCCATTTTAGAGTATCTAAATAGTAATACAGATGAGATTTTTGAAATTTCAAAAGAGAAACGTACTGCGCTTTTAAAAGCTTCGGGCATGCTTTCCCGTCCTGATCGTGATGCATTTTCTCGCAGGAAAAAAGATGCTAAAAAAGCTCAAAAACGCAAGCAGGCCGCAAAAGATAAAAATGCTCGCAAAGAAACTGGTATTCGTAGCGCTCGTGAGAATGTGGTTTTTGTAGCTCCTAAATTACTTGCAGCGGCAGATTTATCAAGCAAAGAACAACTTGAACTAGAATCGCCTCGCAATTGCTACGTTTGCAAAAAGTTATTTACAAAACTTCATCATTTCTATGACACGATGTGCACAGAATGTGGTGATTTTAATTATGCCAAGCGTTTTCAGACCGCAGATCTTACAGATCAGGTTGCGATAATTACCGGTTCGCGTCTAAAAATTGGTTACCACATCACGCTGATGCTTTTGCGCGCAGGTGCGACTGTGGTGGCTACAACACGCTTTCCGGTTGATTCTGCTATACGATTTTCTAAAGAAGACGATTTTCATAAATGGGCAGACCGTTTGCATATACATGGACTCGATTTGCGGCATATTCCCAGTGTTGAGATATTCTGCAATTTCATTGAGCAGAAGTATGAAAATCTGGATATTCTCATCAATAACGCAGCACAAACCGTGCGCAGACCAGCTGGATTTTATCAGCATTTAATGGAAAAGGAAGAAATGCCATTAGATGAATTACCAAAGTACATTTCAAATCTTTTACAAGATCATATTAATTGCTTAGCTGAATTAAAATCCCTGAGCACAGGAACTTCTAATAACAAGAATAATTCACTTCCTGTAACCTGGCACGGCCCGGAGCCGGGAATTGGAATTAGGGCTTCGGCCAAATTATCGCAGATTCCTTATAGTTTTGATAATTCGCTTAGCGCGAAAGAAGTATTTCCTGAAGGTCAGCTTGACGCCGATTTACAACAAGTTGATTTGCGAAAAACTAACAGCTGGCGTTTAAAGCTGGGCGAAATAGAAACCACCGAAATGATTGAAGTTCAGCTTGTAAATTCTATAGCGCCATTTGTATTGTGCAACCGCCTCGCAGAAATCATGAAAAAAGAAAACACGGGCGAAAAACACATCATCAACGTTTCTGCGATGGAAGGGAAGTTTCACCGCTTTTTTAAGGAAGATCGCCATCCGCATACGAATATGGCAAAGGCAGCGCTTAATATGCTTACACATACCGCTGCAGGAAGTTTGGCTAAAGAAGGTATTTACATAAATGCAGTTGATACCGGTTGGGTTACAGATGAAGATCCTATCGAACTTTCAAAACGTAAAATAGAACTACACGATTTTCAGCCACCGCTTGATATTGTAGACGGTGCTGCAAGAGTTATGGATCCGCTAATTGACGGAATAAACACCGGGAAACACTGGAGCGGGAAGTTCTTAAAAGATTACAGACCTATAGACTGGTAAACGATGAGCGAACAAGCAAATAACCCGCTACACGGCGTAAAACTTGCTGATATTGTCACTTTTCTGGAGGAAAAATATGGCTGGGAAGAGTTAGGAAAACGCATTAAAATCAAATGTTTTACGTCAAATCCTTCGGTTAAGTCTAGTCTTACTTTTCTGCGAAAAACACCCTGGGCAAGAGAAAAAGTGGAGTATTTGTATTTAAAATCTAAGAAGTAAGTTTTCACTAAATAATTGCTTTCGTCATGCTGAACTCATAATACTCTCAAAATCACCAACTATGTGAGACCCTGAAATAATCCAGATAGCTATCGGGACAGGGTGACGGTAGGACATGGTGACGATATATTCTTAAAATATTTACGTCTCAGTGTAATGTTCTTTTTTAATCTTCGACAATGGTTTTCTTGTATTTAATTAATGTATAATTAAAATACATTCCGAATCGAAATATTTATTTTTACAATCTAAATTCAATTCATGTCAAAGAAAAACTATAAAATAGCTGTTCTCCAGCTTAACCTGAATGATGTTGCAGAAAACAATTTAAAGAAATGTACAAAGTGGGTGAGAGACGCGGCGTCACAGGGAGCAGAAGTTATTTTATTACCAGAATTATATAGCAGTCATTATTTCTGCCAGAGCGAGGATACAGATAATTTCGCTTTAGCAGAACCTCTTTACAGTACTTCGTTTATCGCTTTTAGCGCACTTGCAAAAGAGCTGGGTGTAGTGATTATTGTTCCGTTTTTTGAGAAAAGAATGGCCGGTATTTATCACAACAGCGCATACATTATTGATACAGATGGTACAGAAGCGGGTTTGTACCGTAAAATGCACATTCCAGATGATCCTCATTTTTATGAGAAATTCTATTTTACTCCGGGTGATTTAGGTTTTAAAGCATTTCCTACCCAAAAAGGAAAAATAGGCACACTTATTTGCTGGGATCAATGGTATCCTGAAGCTGCACGTTTAACTGCGATTCAAGGAGCAGAAGTTTTGTTTTATCCTACTGCCATAGGCTGGCATCCTCAGGAGAAAGAACAATACGGTGTAAATCAAAAAGGCGCGTGGATGAATGTGATGAAAGGTCACGCTGTTGCAAACGGAGTTTATGTCGCTGCGGCGAATAGAATTGGTCTTGAGAAATATGTGCCAGATACTAATGGAATTCAATTCTGGGGTTCGTCTTTTATCGCCGGACCACAAGGAGAGATTTTAGCGCAGGCTTCAGAAGACCAAGAAGAAATTCTAATTGCAGAAGTAGATTTGGATTTACAGGAAAATGTGCGTCAGAATTGGCCGTTCTTTAGAGATCGCAGGATAGATTCTTACGGTGATATCACTGAACGTGCAATAGACTAAGCATGAGCAATAACAGGCGATTTCCGGCAGAGTGGGAGCAGCAACAAGGCGTTTTATTGTGTTTTCCGCATAATGGGAAAGACTGGCCGGGAAAATACGAAGCTATACAATGGGCTTTTATTGAGTTTATTAAAAAGGTATCTTCTGTAGAGCAGGTTTTTTTGGTTGTAGCAGATGAGAAATTAAAAACTAAGGTTACAGAAATGCTGAAAATGGCATTTATAGACCTGCATCATGTTTCGTTTATCATTCATAAAACCAATAGAAGCTGGATGCGTGATTCAGGCCCTATCGTTATTAAAAACGGAGAAAAACGTGAAGCCTTAAATTTCAATTTTAA
>JBALXG010000326.1:3653-3901 GCA_036961055.1 Leeuwenhoekiella sp.
AAATACAAGAATTTTCAGCTTGATAAACATGTTCCTTCTAAGGTTTCAGACTTTCTAACAATTCCCCTTACTCAGGTTGAATTCAATGGCAAACCGGTAATTCTGGAAGGCGGAGCGATTGATACAAACGGAAAAGGAACTTTGCTTACTTCGGAAGAATGCCTGATGGATCCTGAAATTCAAGTGCGTAATCCCGGCTTTACAAAAGCCGATTACGAAGCTGTTTTTAAAGAATATTTAGGAATTAC
>JBALXG010000327.1:0-2370 GCA_036961055.1 Leeuwenhoekiella sp.
CCGGTATGGGAAATATACGAGATGTAATTCCTTATCCTCGTTTTCCTCAAAACGCAGAATTTTAGAATATTATCCCTTTTAAAAACTAACAAAACCCGGTCAAAAACCGGGTTTTTTCATTAAAAATCGGCTGAAAACCCTGTAATAATTGACGGGGATAAATCCCCTTTTTTAAGGGTGTTTATCCTTATTCTCATAAAAACGGTTACTTTACAGACGCTAACAAAAAATCCTCAATAATGACAACAAATAGTACGCTTTGCACGATAATATTGTGTGCTTTTATCTTCGCTTCCTGCGAAAACAAACCCTGCGATTGTGATGATCTCGCAGAAACACCTATAAGCGCTCCGGCAAATATTATTCCCCTGGCCGCGGCAGACTCACTGTACACAGATTATGGAAACAATAATGTAACACTTCTAGAATTAGCTGAAAATGTGACCGAAGAAGGAGATACTATCTCGCCGGGAGATGCTAAGTATAAAAGAGCCACACGTGCTGTTGCGTTGCCTTACAAACAGCTTAAAGAATATTTACAATACATTGAGCAACAAGCAGACTCTGCAGGTGTTGAGATTGTTGATCTTCGTATCTATTTTGGAAAATATGGTAAAAAAGTACCTCATAAAGATAAAAAAGGAAAAGAGACTGTCTTCTTAAACCCTACTGCTGAGTTTACCCTTGCAGATGGCACAAAAGACACGGTTAGCTACGCCATAGTAAAAGCAGCAAATGGTAAATATAGCGCAGTGATGGTAGGCAATCTTCTTAATCCCAAAAAAGAAAATATGGGTGCTGAGGCAAGCGAAGAGGTTCTTTCTATGTCTGCAAATAGAGGTCAGACTATCCCACCCCCTTATAATCAAAAAAACGATTTTTAAGTAGTAATACATGCTGTACACTTTAGCCTTAGAAAAGATAGCCAGTTCAGATTGGCAAGGCCGCCTATCAATTTATAAGAATATTACAACAGACTTTATGCTTTTGTGTGAGTTCGTCTCATTCATTGTGGGATTGATTTTTTTCAAAAAATATAAAGGAACTCCAGTTGTCTTGTTTATTCTTTTTTTAGGATATAATATGCTTAATGAACATGCTGCCAGTTTATATTATATATTGGGAAACGACAATAATCATGTATTTTATAACATAAGATCAGGAATATATTTTCCTGTAATGCTCTCATTTTACTGGCTTTTTTTAAAAACTAATAAATTTAAAAAAGCTACATTAATTTTAGGATGTGTATGGCTAATGCTTTTTTTAAGGGCATTAATTTTAGGCAATTTTGAATACAGTTTTGACATTTCAACTTCGTTGGTTGGAGATTTTATCTTGATGATAATTATTCTTTTTAATCTTATAGAAATAATAAATAGCAGCAACATTTCTAATATTGCAGATAATATTGTTTTTTATATTAGTCTGGGTTTTCTTATTTACTTTGTGGTTGATTTGCCCATAAGCGTAATCATCTATACTGGTTGGTTAAGGGAGGCCACTGAAGAAGAGGTGAATTTCTTCATCCTATTTCGCCAAATTTCTATGGTTATAGGCAGTTTTATGTATCTTATTTTTGCATATGGTTTATGGAAATCTAAAAGACCTGATGTTATATTAAAATAAATGGAAAACAGAACCATTCAGCTGGTTTTACTCGTTGTGCTGCTGGTATTACTAATGCTGGTGGTTATTGTATTCGTATTGTTTTCGGTATTTATGAGACGAAAAAATCATCTTTTAGGAGAACAAAAAGAAGCCGAAACACGGTTTGAGCAGGAGATAGCCGAGACACAAATAGAAATACGAGAAGAAACGCTGAGAAATATAAGTTGGGAATTGCATGATAATATTGGGCAACTCCTCACGCTCGCAAAGATCAAAGCGCAGAGTGTAAAAAACGGTAGTGAGGAAGAATTAAATGAAATCTCAGAAACTATAGGCGTTGGTTTAAAAGAATTAAGAGCTCTGTCAAAATCAATAAGCCCGGAATCTCTCAAAAGCACGACATTAGTTAACGCTCTGGAGCTGGAAATAGAACGCTACAACCGCTTACGATTTCTTGAAGCAACTATATCAGTAAAAGGAGAACCAGTTGATCTTGATAAAAAAGCTGAAATTATAATTTTCAGAATTATGCAGGAATTTTTTACAAATACTATTAAACATTCCCGATCGCATACTCTGGAGATTTTGATAGAATTCAACTCAGAAAGATTAAACATCACAGCAAGAGATAACGGCGTGGGTTTTAATCAAATTGAAAATGATAGTAGCGGTATAGGTTTAATGAATATGAAACGCAGGGCAAGCCTTATAAAGGCAGAGGTTATAATCAACTCAACCCCGGGAACAGGAACAGAACTG
>JBALXG010000327.1:2380-3885 GCA_036961055.1 Leeuwenhoekiella sp.
ATGAAGAAAAAAGTAGCTGTTGTAGATGATCATACTTTGCTTTCTGAAGCTATAGCCGGACTTGTAAGACAGTTCCCAGATTTTGAAGTTGTAGCTGTCTGTAAAAATGGCCAGGAATTAATAAATCACTTAAAAAGTAGCCTAAACCACCCTCAAATCGTCCTTATGGACGTAAATATGCCGATAATGGGTGGTATAGAAACCACTACCTATTTATCAGAAAAATATCCAACTATAAAAGTACTCGCACTTTCTGTAGAAGAAAACGAGAAGATAATTTTAAAAATGCTGCGCGCCGGTGCAAAAGGATACCTTCTTAAAGACACCGAAAAAAGCATTTTACACAATGCGCTTAACGATGTTCTTTCAAAAGGATTTTATTACACAAATACCGTATCTAAGATTTTACTTGATAGTGAGAAGAATAGTCAAAATGAGATTGTACTCAAAGGGCGCGAAGTTGAATTCATAAAACTTGCCTGTACTGAAATGACTTATAGAGAGATTGCAGAAGTCATGTTTTTAAGTCCAAAAACAGTTGAAGGTTACCGGGAAGCACTTTTTCAGAAATTAAATCTTAAAAACAGGACCGGGCTGGTGCTTTATGCAATAAAGAACGATATCTTCATACCGTAAATGAATGATTGTTTAAATCTTTCAGGAAATAACAAATACAAGCATTTATTTCTAAAGTAAGAAAAATCTTCTTAACATTATTTTCAGAAGATTTTGTATTACCATTTGCTTATTTTTGTAGCATAGGTTACTATAAATGTTAAAACAGCAACTCAATTTTAAACTTTCGCAAAAGCTATCACCACAGCAAATCCAGCTGATGAAGCTTATTCAATTGCCTACTCAGGCTTTTGAACAACGTATTAAACAAGAATTAGAAGAAAATCCCGCTTTAGACAATGGTAAAGAGGAAGTAAAAGATGAATTTGAGGAGTTTGATAACTCAGCAGATGAGACTTATGAATCTGAAACTATTGAGGCAGATATAAATGTTGATGATTATTTATCTGATGATGAAGTACCCAGTTATCGCCTTAATGCTAATAATTATAGCGCAGATGATGAAGACAGGCAAATACCTTATGCATCAGGAACTTCATTTACCCAGCATCTTCAAAACCAGCTTAATACTTTTAGATTAAATGATGAAGAACGTGAAATAGCCGAATTTCTAATAGGTAGTGTTGACGACAGTGGCTATTTGCGCAGAGATATAAGCGATATATTAGATGATCTTGCCTTTACCCAGAATTTATATACAACAGAAGATAAAATTGAGAAAATACTCATTCTTGTTCAGGATCTTGACCCTGCAGGCGTTGGCGCGCGCAGTTTGGAAGAGTGTCTCTTAATTCAGCTAAAACGGAAAACACCCACAGAAGCCGTATCTCTTGCCATTGATATACTTGATAAGGCTTTTGATCATTTTAGCAAAAAACATTACATAAAACTTACGACTAAATTTGATGTAACCGAAGATCAGCTCAAAG
>JBALXG010000328.1:0-3871 GCA_036961055.1 Leeuwenhoekiella sp.
GGTGAAATAACTTCCCCATTTTCGCCTGCAACAGGATCTACAACTTCTACTTCTTCGACATAATCATCACAAGAGATGAATAATAAACCGAAAATTAAGCTTAGAAATCCCAATTTAATTTTATTGTTCATAGTTTTATTTTTTATCGTTAAAGCTTAAATGTTGCACCAAAAAGGACTGTTTTTGTTGTAGGATAGGCTGATAATTCTATCCCGGTGGTTTCTTTAGGATTCCCATTTTGATTTAATTCTGGTGTGAAACCAGAATACTTGGTAAACATAAATGGGTTTTGCAGGGTCATATATAGACGAGCACTGCTAAGTATTGAAATCTCTTTAAAAGTGTATCCCAGAGTGATATTATTTATTCTGAAATAATCTCCATCTTCCAGCCAGTATGAAGATGCCAAAGCATCTCTGTCTGCACCCGGATTTGTGTTTGTAGAGCCTTCACCAGTCCAGCGATTATTAAAGGCGTCCTGAGTTATATTCTCACCACCTAATCTGGAGTTTGCAAGACCATTATAAACTTTATTACCACCTACACCGAAACCATCAACACTAAAGTCAATATTCTTATAGTTAACGCCAATATTTACCCCATAATTAAAGGTAGGAATGTAAGAGCCAAAGAAAACTTTATCGCGATCATCAATAGCTCCATCATTATTTTGATCTACGTAACGTAAATGCCCGGGAGCTGCGTTACCAATAGAAGCGTTATCATCAATTTCCTGTTGGTTTTGCCATACGCCATCTGCCTCAAGCAACCACCATGAAAATAATGGCTGACCTTCCTGAAGACGTTTTGTGATCTGGCCGTTAGCTAAACTTCCGCCAATTGCGCCATCATATGCCGGTTTTACATTTTGAACTTCGTTTTTATTAGTAGAAAGATTAGCGCCAATGTTATAACTAAAATCATCGCCTATTTGATCTCTCCAGTTTAAAAGAAATTCAAAACCAGTATTTGATATTTCACCGGCTTCATCATAGAAATTCGCACTGAATTCTGAATTAAGTAGTGGTTGAACCTGAAGAATGGCATTTGTATTTAAACGGTTATAATAATCTACAGTACCAGAAAGTCTGTTATTAAGTATTGCAAAATCAAAACCAGCTTCCCATTCTTCTGTAACCTCCCAGGATATTGGCAGGGCAGGAGTACCAAGTGCTGCACCTATAATTAAGCTTTGAGCAGGGCCAAACACGTAATTTGTATTTCGGCTTCCATCGCCAGCATTGATTGACTGAACGTTAAAAGGTACATTAGCATTACCCAGTTTACCCCAACCTGCAAATAACTTTAAGTTACTTACAAAGTTGTTATCCTCCATAAAGGCTTCGTTAGAAATCGTCCAACCAGCACTGAAAGCGGGAAAAACGTCAAAATAATTGTCATTACCCGTTACAAAATCACTAGTACCGTCTCTTCGTAACACAGCTCTTAAAAAGTAGCGCTTGTCATAATCATACTCCACACGGCCAAAGTAAGACTGAAGATTTGTAGATTGATACGTATTACCTGTTACAGAATCATCAAAAAGCTGATCTGTTCTCAGGTTGAAGTTTCTCAATCTCCTTTCTTCATAAACGTCATATGCTTTAGAAGTGATTTCAGCTCCACCTTTGTAATTTTCACGGCTTAAACCTATAGTGGCGCTCAGATTATTTTTACCAAATGATTTTGTATAAGTTAAAAATCCTTCAAGATTCCATCGGAAAGATTCTATTGAGTTTATAGAATACGAGTTATTTGCAAATTCTGTAGAAACAGTGCCGTCACCATCAGGGTCTGTTCTTTCAAAATCAAAAGTCTCTTCAGTTCTGCGCGGGTCTGAATTAAGCCACAAGTCTCTTATCGCATTATAAGTATGTTTAGTAGAATAGTATTTTGTTGCACCAAATCTTGTAGTAAGTGTTAAGCCTTCAGCCAGATCAAGTTCACCTGTTATTTGTCCCTGTAGCGTGGTTGTGTTAATATCTTCATCATTAAAGAAAACATCAGAAACAGGATTTCCATAAGAATTAAGTCTTCCTACAGATTCTCCTTCACCACCCTGATAAGTCACAACACCGGTTGTTTGATTAACATAAGACTGACCAAATCTTCCGTTATCATAATAGACAGGAACTAGCGGAGATTGTCTGTATGCATTACTAAAAGAGCCAAATGGTTTTGGAATTTCTTTAGTGTAATTAACGTTCATATTTGAGATAATGCGGAATTTATCGTCAAAAAGATGAAACGTATTATTGTTTCTTACCGTTCCTCTTCTAAAAGTGTTGTCCTTTAAAATACCTTCTTCTTCATATAAATTATAGCTTAAAAAGTAGTCTATATTATCGCTGGCTCCTGAAACAGAAAAACTGTTGTTATTGATGTTTCCCATTTGCAGTAATTCATCATACCAGTCTGTATCATTCATTTGGCTAGCGGCTAATTGATACCCACCAGAGGCAGCGCTTTCTTCATTGAAGTACTGGCGATATTGATCACCATTTGCCATATCAACTTTATTAAGAACACTGCGTACACCATAATAAGATTCAAAAGTAAAAACAGCTTTTCCTTTTTTTCCTTTTTTAGTTGTGATAAGAATTACACCATTTGCCGCCCTAATACCATAAATGTTTGCATAAGAAGCACCTTTTAAGAAGTCAATGCTTTCTATATCATTAGGACTGATGCTGCGTATATCATCAACAGGTTGACCATCTACTACATAAAAAGGATCTCTCCCACCTTCTGCCGTGCCTAAACCCCTCACAATAACCGATGGAGTTGAGCCTGGAGAATCGTTTGCGATAATATTTACACCTGCAACTTTACCTTGTATTGACTGCATGGCACTTGCAGCTGGCTGTTTGGTAATCTCTTCACTTTTTACTGAAACTACCGCACCGGTAATATCGCTTCGTTTTTGATTACCGTATCCTATTACTACAACTTCCGCTAATTCTGAAGCTTCATCCTGAAGAACTACAGTATAGGTAGATTCTCCTGTTATTGTGAAATTATAAGGCTGAAAACCAAGATAAGTGACAGCAACATTATCTCCTTCGCTAACGTCAAGAGTAAAATTTCCGTCAAAGTCTGTAACGGCATAATTGTCTTTGTCTACAACTTTAACTTCAGCTCCCGGTAAAGGAACCTGCCGACTGTCTGTAACATTTCCTGTGACTGTTTTTGTATCCTGTGCCTGCAGAAATGACCAGGCTGGAAGAAGCAGGATAAATAAGTAAAATTTAGCTTTCATAAGCACACTTTTTAGATTGGTTTTTTAATCTTGAGGAAAATTATACTAACCAAATCTTAAAAAGAGTACATAACAAATACATCAAGATGTTAAGAAAATATAACTAATTAACAATCAGTTTATTGATCGATTAAAATAAATTTTACAACGTTTTCGTAAGGTGATTTGATGTAGTTTTGATGTAGTAGAAATGTGTTAAAAAGGCTAATGAAGTAATGAGCTTTAGTAATTACTTATTAGAAATTTTGATAAATTTTTACCTGCTTTGAGGTTGAATTTTTTTCTTAAGCGATACCGATGAATTTCTACACCTCTAACCGAAATTGCCATTAATGGAGCAATTTCTTTTGTGGTTAAATTCATTTTTAAATAAGCACAAAGTTTTAAATCTTTGGTGCTTAGAGTAGGATATTTTAAGAGTAAATCGTGAAAAAAATCATCATTTATTTCATTAAAATTAGTTTCAAAAACCTTCCAGTTATCTTTCCCTTCAATCATGTAATTGATCTTGGTCTGAATATTTTTAAATTTATATTTATTATCAAAATTTTCTTTTACTTCCTCCAGATCTTTTTTTACTTCCAGCAACGATCTGTTACGCTGTGCAGCCAG
>JBALXG010000329.1:0-3852 GCA_036961055.1 Leeuwenhoekiella sp.
CTCAACAATAAAACCGAAAGAATCTGGGCAAATTGTTTACGTCTGATTTTTACAGCTAAGCCTATAAAAAGTAAAACTAAAGGTGTCATTAATGTACTCAATCTTAAAAGAGTATCACTTATAACAAATGGCAATGAGTCCATATTAATGCCAAAAGCAAGTAGGAGCAGGGCAACTGCTATAAATAGATTTACAGGCTCAGCGACCATTGCTACAAACAAAGATTTTAATTTTGAAGCCTGAGTGCGTATAACCTGCGATTGTAACTTATAGTGCCAGTTCATTGCCACCAAATATAGTATCATTAAAACGAAAACTTTATTTCCCAGATCGGCCATGGCAGCTTTTGCGAGATAACCGTCGCCTAAAAATTCCATTATAAAAGGAAAGCATGAAAGGCCGGGAGCAAGAGATGGTATAAGCATCTTAACTGTGCGGTACTTTGGTGTATTTTTTTCTATTCCTACAATAGGCAGGAGAAGAGGAAATCCAAAAAATAAAATCGCGTTTAGGGCTAATGCCATTATGGGTAATAAAAGCAAACCTGCATCGATTTTAATACCTAATAAAGCGATAAATATAGTTGCCGGCAAAGCAAGATTCAGGATTATTTTTTTAATTCCTGAAATCTCATTTTTCCCTTCAAATTTTAACTTTAACAGTAACCCAATACCTATAAACAGAATAAATGTAAATGTTTTTTGTAAGGTAAAGTCCATAGTATCAAACTATAATTTCATCAATCGCGTCAGTAAATATTTTCATTTCATCCATAGTACCAATGCTTACACGGCACCAGTTTTGATCCCAAAATTTAAAGGCTCTTACCACTATTTTACGATCGTAAATTTGTTCGAGAAAAGCATCGCCTTCCATATCTATTGGGAAAATGACAAAGTTTGTTTCAGAAGGCATAAAATCTATACCTCTTCCTTTTAAATAATCTGTAGTATATTCTCTGGCTGCTTTGATTTTAGCTTTACAACTCGCTAGATATTCTGCATCATCCATACTGGTAGAGGCTGCAGCAATTGATGGTCCTGTAATGCCCATACCACCACGTGTAACCTCATTAATTGTGTTTAGACTTTCTACTTTACCTAACATATAACCCACTCTCAAGCCGGCCATACCATGTATTTTAGAGAATGTACGTGACACATAAACATCTTTTCCTTTTGTAACAAGTGGTGCCATGCTGTTTGTAAGTCCGCCATCAGAAAGCTCCATATAGGCTTCATCAACAAATACCGGAACTCTATCAGATACCCGCTCGCAGAACTCAGCTAATTTTTTAGAATCGGTACTGGTTGCAGTAGGATTATTAGGATTTGTTATATAAATAAGTTTTGTATCATCATCAATAGCAGCTTCCATTGCTTCAAGATCATGTTGATAATCATCTGTAAGTTTTATGGCTTTCCAGTTACCACCACATGCTTTTGCAACACTTACAAGAGACATATAAGAAGGATCTGCGCTTATTACATTTCCTCCATTTTCAAAAAGCACCATTGCGGTTTTCTCTAATAAATCAGAAGAACCCGGGCCCATCATAATTTGGTCTTTTTGAACACCTTCATAAACTGCGATTTTATCTACAAGAGCTTCTAAAGAACCCCACGAATAATGATTTCCATCAAAAACTGCTTCCTGAAAAGCTTTTGCAGCAAGTTTTGAAGGCCCATGCGGATTTTCATTCCAAACCAGACGTGCCCTTACGGTTGTAAGATCTGGAAATTTAGGAGGAGTAAACTCATTAAAAGAGTTATGGGTGTATAAAAATCGGCGATTCTGTTTTTGGGCATCCTCAACAGTTTTTGACCAGAGTGAAGTAGGTGCAACCGCAACTGCTCCAAAGGCTAAAGCCCCTGTTTTGAGCCATTGACGACGATTTAAAGATTGTGGTTTCATGTATAATCAGTTTAGTGAAAGTTTAATTGAATTTAAAACATATAAAACGTTAATACAATGATAATAAACTAAAAATGAGCCTTATGGGCTGAGCTTTATTAAAAAAATAGCACACTTTTTTATTAAATTAAAAATAAGCAGATTTGTTCTTTAGTCTAAGACATTAATCGTAATATTGCAATAAATAGATTAAAGTGGGCGTAACCAAGACAGAAATTTTTACAGATCAACAAAATCAAATTGCTCTTTTTGCAAAAGCTTTTGGCCATCCTGCACGTGTTGCTATTTTGCAGCATCTCTTTAAATCTGAAACTTGTATCTGTGGAGATTTAGTGGGTGAAATAGGTTTGGCTCAAGCTACTATTTCACAGCATTTAAAGGAGTTAAAAAATCTTGGCCTCATAAAAGGAAATGTTGAAGGCACTAGTGTTTGTTATTGTATTGACAAAAAAGTCTGGGAAAATATGCAGAAAATATTCACAGAATTTTTAGGCAAATCAGGCGCAAACATTGAGTGCTGTTAAAAAATTTGAAATCATTAATCGTAATATTACAATAAAAATTATATATGAAACTATCTGAGTTAAAATCCTATTTGGCAAACAAAAAAAGCATCGTTATAAAATTACCTGACGGTACACGCGTTCCTTCTCATTTTCATGTAACTGAAATAGGGCACAGCGTTAAAAACTTTATAGATTGTGGTGGTACCTTACGTAAAGAGGAACGTGCAAGCCTCCAATTATGGGAAGCTAATGATTATGATCATAGCCTTCATCCTGAAAAACTTATTGAGATTATTGAACTTTCTGAACGTATTTTAGGCATTTCTGATCTGGAAATCGAAATTGAATATCAGGGAGAAATATGATTTAGATTTTACAAGGGATGAATTTCTGCTAAAAAACACTAAAACCGACTGTCTGGCAAAGGAGAACTGTGGTATTCCGCAGGATAAATTAAATTTTGAATCATCAGAAACCCAACAAAATTCCTGTGCACCGGGTTCAGGTTGTTGTTAATTCTATAATATTTAACTAATGTATTCAAAAATCAGCCAGTACATAGATTCTTTAGATTCTGATGCTATTTCGCAGGAGAGAAAAGATATTTTACAAACGCTTATTAATTTCATTGTAGAGAAAAAAGAGAAAGGAATAACTCCGGAAATTAATTTTATCTGTACTCATAATTCACGACGAAGTCAACTTGCGCAAATCTGGGCTCAAACCATCGCAGAATTTTATAAAATCCCAATAAAGGCATTTTCCGGTGGAGTAGAAGTGACAGCTTTTTACAAGAGTGCTATTAATACTATTGAGGAAACTGGTTTTAAAATAAATAAAGGTAAAAATGAAAATCCTAAGATTGAAGTTGGTTTTGCTGAAGACGTTCCTGCAATTATTACGTTTTCTAAAATATTTGATGACGATGAAAATCCTAAATCTGGTTTTGCGGCTGTGATGACGTGCTCGCATGCAGATGAAAACTGTCCTTTTATTGCAGGTGCAGAAAAGCGTATTCCTATTATGTATGAAGATCCTAAAATATTTGATGGCACTCCTCAGGCAGCAAAAAAATATGCTGAGCGCAATAAACAGATCGCAACCGAAATGAAATATGTTTTTTCTCAAATTAAAAAATAAGAATGTCAAACGTTAAGCGATTAAGTTTTCTCGACCGGTTTCTCACTTTATGGATTTTTGTTGCAATGGGTGTTGGCGTATTTTTAGGCTACTTCTTCCCTGCAATACCTTCTCAAATTAATACGTATTCCAGCGGATCAACAAATTGGCCTATTGCAATGGGTTTAATTCTGATGATGTACCCGCCGCTGGCTAAAGTGAATTATGCGCTTTTGCCTAAGGTTTTTAAAAATGTGAGGATTCTGTCTATTTCGCTTATTCTGAATTGGATTATTGGACCCGTTTTAATGTT
>JBALXG010000032.1:0-12815 GCA_036961055.1 Leeuwenhoekiella sp.
TTCAAGTCCGTTATTTGCGGTATAATCTATAAAATCACCTATATCTTCTTCCTTTATATCAAGATTTTGCTTAAAAAAAGCATTATCATACAGCTGGCTTAATTCATCTTGGGCTGTACTTGTAAACTCAGTCTTATCTGCTTTACGTTTTGAGAATAAGGCTTTAAAAACATTTACAAAGTTTAATCCATATTTCCAGGTTTCGTTGTCCATAGCGACATTATCTACAGCGCTTAATTCATCATATTGACCATCTTCTAACCTAATAGCTCCAAAATTAACAGGTTGAACTCCGCTTTGTACATTTACTATATTTACATCTGCAACTATGTTTCCGGTTAAATCATAAGGTGTGACAACAATTTCATCAAGAGTATTTACACTTTCACGAAGTGTAATCGTCATCTTTTTACTTTGCATAATAGACGATGTTACCATCACGGTCACCGGACTATATTGAACTGACTGAACCAATACTTCATCATTTTTTGCAACCGCCAGACTAAAAACTCCTCTAATATCTGTAATTGTACCCCTTTCTGAAGAAGTGTTGTAAATCACTATACCTTCAGGGTCGCCACCTTTAGGAGCAATTAATTGACCTTCTATCATGTTTCTGGCAGAATTCTGGCTAAGAGCCACCGTACCAGTAAGAAGAAAGAAGAAAATAAGTAGAAAAGATTTCATGATACGATTATATTTAGTTATACTATTAAGTAACAATAAGATTATCAAATTTTATCACTATTTGGGTGTAAATTTTTGTTAAATGACCAGGATAATTATCTTTACTTCAAAATCAACTTTCTGTGAAAAACCTTATTCTTGCGAGTACCTCAACAACTTATGGCGGTAATTATCTTGATTACTTATTACCACATCTGGATGAGCATTTTAAAAAAATTGAAACGATCTTGTTTATTCCCTTTGCTCGTCCCGGTGGAATGACCCACGATGATTATACTTCAAGAGTACAGGACACTTTTAATCTTATTGATATAGAGGTAAAAGGGCTGCATGAATACGATAATGCGCAAAAGGCTATAAAAAACGCGCAGGGTATTTTTACAGGTGGAGGCAATACTTTTCTTCTGGTAAGCATGCTTTATAAGTTAGAATTAATGCCTGTTTTAAGAGAAATGCTATATGCTGGCACTCCCTATCTGGGTACAAGTGCCGGAAGCAATATAGGTGGCGTTACTATGCAGAATACAAATGATATGCCTATAATTTATCCCCCCAGTTTTAAAACATTAGGAGCAGTACCTTTTAATATAAATGCTCATTACATTGATCCAGATGAAGGCAGTACGCACATGGGTGAGACCAGAGAAACCCGTATACGGGAATTTCATCATTTTAATACTATTCCAGTAGTAGGTTTACGCGAAGGAAGCTGGATTGAAGTAAATGGTCCTACCAGCCAATTAAAAGGAGAACTAACCGCACGCATTTTTGAAGCAGGTAAAAAGCCCTGGGAATTAGAACCAGAAGAGTTTATAGATTTTAGCTAAAATTTATAATTTTTTCAAAAAATGATAGCCTAAAATATTATATCCTTCATTCATATAAAACTTATGGCTTGGGTAATTACTCACATAACTATTTAACTCTGAAGATGCACAACCCTTTTCTTTAGCATAATTAAAAATCCAGGCAAAAACTTGTTTCCCTATGCCTTTACTTCTATAAGCATCATTTATATAAACATGATCTGCCTCACAGGTTTTACCTGCATAATGCCGCATTGCAAACCATAAACCAAAAACTCCAATAAGTTTTTCTTCCCAATATACTCCGTGGCATTCATAATTGTGATTAAACATTTCACTAAATCTTTCAGCCAGAACAATATCATCAACCGTATGACCCATCAATTCATGTACTAGCGGTAAAAAGGTGCTAATATCTTCTCTAAATAATCTGTTAATCGATAGACTGGTCATATTTTTTAGCTATTTTTATTCAAAACGCAAACATAAGTAATGGATTTAAATATTGAACATAAACAAAACGATAGGCGCGGTGTTATTTTAATAGAAGGAGAATCGGGTATAATCTCAGAACTCACTTATTCCATAAAAGATAAAACTTTGGTTATCGATCATACTGAAACTAAGATAAAAGAAGAAGGAAAAGGCCTGGCAAGTAAACTGGTAGCGTTTTCGGTAAAATACGCCAGAGAAAATAATTATAAAATAGAACCACTTTGCCCTTTTGCCGAAGTTCAATTTGACCGCCATCCAGAATATAGTGACGTACGTGCCTAAGCAAGTTGTGATAGAAACAGAAAGACTTTATTTAAGGGAATTTACACCTGAAGACGCGGCTGATCTTTATGAGATAAGCAAGGATAAAAAAGTTTTGAAATACACGGGTGACGAACCTTTTGAATCTATAGCAGCTGCAGAAGATTTCATAAAAAGTTATTCAGCCTTTGTAAAACCGGGACTGGGAAGATGGGCAATACTAGACAAAGAGAGCCAAAAATTCATAGGCTGGTGCGCACTAAAATTTCACCCCATGGGCCGCGTTGTCGATCTGGGTTACAGATTAAAAAAACAATATCGAAAGCAAGGATACGCTACAGAAGCAGCAAAAGCCTGTTTAGATTATGCATTCAATACGCTAAAATTAGTCAAACTGATTGCGCATGCTCATGTAGAAAATAAAGCATCCCAAAATGTGCTTGAGAAAATCGGCTTTAAATACCTAAAAACCTTCAATTATGAGGATATAAACGCGATTTTATATTCAGCTTTAAATCCGCTTTATGAGATTAAAACAATAACAGGGCAACAAACATGGCCAGTAAGACATCCTGTACTTAGACAGGGCCGCCCGCTTGAAGATTGTCATTTTGAGGGCGACGATCTGCCAGACACTATTCATCTGGGATTATATTACAGCGATTCATTGACGGGAGTAGTTAGTCTTTTAATAAAAGACTATAAATCTTTTTCCGGCGTTCAATATCAATTAAGAGGAATGGCTGTACTACCTGAATACCAGCAAAAAGGTCTTGGCGAATTTTTAGTACTGGAAGCAGAAAAGCGCATGCGAAAAAAGCGAATTAATACTCTCTGGTTCAATGCGCGGGAAGTTGCATTATCATTCTACAGTAATTTGGGCTATGAAAAAGTAGGGGATTCTTTTGAGATATCTCCCGTAGGCACACATTTCCTCATGTATAAAAAAATAATATGAAACGCAGAAAATTTATAACCTCAACAGCACTCGCAGCAACATCATTAAGCCTTATTTCGGCTGATATATTTATACAGGAAAAATTGTCAAATGAAGAATTAATAGGAAAAGGAAACCCAAATTTAATTGAGAAATCTGGTTATCGACTACGCCCTGAAGCAGCCAAAGCATTTGATAAAATGAAAGAAGCCGCTGCAAAAGATGGTATCGATATAAAAGTTGTTTCCAGTTATCGGGATTATAACCATCAAAATCGCATCTGGGAGCGAAAATTTAGAAATTACACCGCAGACGGACTTTCACCCGAAATGACAATAGATAAAATTATTGAGTACAGCACCATACCTGGCACATCTCGCCACCATTGGGGTACAGACCTCGATATTATAGATGCAAACGGAAAAACCAACGGTGATGTTCTCGTACCCGCAAAATTTCACGGCAATGGGCCGTTTTGTAAATTAAAAGAATGGCTCGATAAACATGCAAATGAGTACGGTTTTTACCTTGTTTATACCGATTTATCAAGTCGTAAAGGCTTCAATTATGAGCCCTGGCATTTTAGCTACGCGGCTCTTTCAAAAAATTATCTCCAGCAGTATAAAAATTTAGACATAAAAGAAGTTTTACAGGAGCAAAAATTAATGGGCAGCGAAGCTTTTTCACCCTCATTTATGACAAGATATAAAACCGAAAACATACTTGATATTAATCCAGAACTACTGTCTTAATTATACTATTTTAGAATCTAAATTTAAACTTCAAAAAGCATGAGATTAGGAGGCAGAAGTAATATGGTAAAGCTCTTAATGGGCGTTCTTATTATAGGTTTTGCTGTTGTACGTTATTGCGGGAATCAGGAAGAAAATCCATACACAGGCAGAGTCCAGGCAATATCTATGACGCCTCAGGAAGAGATTGCTATAGGTTTACAAAATGCACCATCTATGGCTCAGCAACACGGTGGCTTACATCCAGATGAACAGTTGCAGGCATATGTTGACAAAGTAGGCAAAAAACTGGTAGACAATACCATTGCAAGGGAAACACCTTACCAATATCAATTTCACTTGTTAAGAGATCCTGAAACAATAAACGCATTTGCTTTACCCGGCGGACAGGTTTTTATTACTTATGCATTGCTATCAAGATTAGAAAACGAAGATCAGTTAGCCGGCGTTTTGGGGCACGAGATAGGCCATGTTTTGGGTAAACATTCTGCAGAAAGAATAGAAAATAGTAACTTGTGGAGCACCATCTCGATGGGTGCAGAAGTAGGCGCAAACGCCGGAGCCGCAACTAGTGCTGTAGCGCAGAATATTCTATTGGGAAATGGTCGCGAAGATGAACTGGAAAGTGACGATCTGGGCGTACGCTTTATGATAGAAGCCGGCTATGATCCTTATCAAATGATTGAGGTAATGAAAATCTTAAAAGCATCAAGCGGGCCTAAGAGAATGCCAGAATTTCAAAGCACACATCCTGATCCCGATAACAGAATTGAAAAGATAAAAGAAGCCATTAAACATTACGGAGGTTAAAACAACCTTAAAGAGTATCTTATACTCCGCTTAGGCAGTATTTTGTTTTTATCTTTACCACTTAACTTGATAACATGAATAAGAAAGTAATTTTAATGATACTTGATGGCTGGGGATTTGCTCCAGACAAAACAGTTTCTGCAGTAGACCTTGCAAACACTCCATTTATTGATTCTTTATATACTAAATATCCACACGCTCAATTGCTTACTCATGGGGGCAATGTAGGCTTGCCAGACGGGCAAATGGGAAACAGTGAAGTAGGTCATATGAATCTGGGAGCGGGTCGTATTGTTTATCAAAATCTGGCTAAAATTAACAAGGCGATAGCAGATGACACTCTTAAAGATACTAAAGCGATAAAAGAGGCTTTTGCTTACGCCAAAGAAAATAAAAAAGCCGTTCACCTTGTTGGTCTTCTTTCAGATGGTGGGGTTCATTCACATATTACGCATGCAAAAGGATTAATTAAAGCCGCCAAAAATGCTCATGTTGAAGATGTTTTTCTTCATGCATTTACAGATGGTCGCGATGTTGATCCTAAATCTGGAAAAGGTTTTGTAGAAGATATTAACGCTTTCGCGAAAGAAAAAGGTGCAAAACTGGCTTCATTAATTGGTCGCTATTATGCAATGGATCGCGATAAGCGTTGGGATCGTGTAAAAATGGCCTATGATTTACTTGTACATGGCACAGGTACTGCAACTGAAGATCCTTTAGCTGCAATGGATAAGAGTTATGCAGATGACATTACCGATGAATTTTTACAACCTATTGTCGTAACAGAAGGTGGAAAACCTGTGGCAACTATAAAAGATGGAGATGTGGTAATATTCTTCAATTTTAGAACAGACCGCGGCCGCGAACTTACAGAAATGCTTTCGCAGAAAGATTTTCCGGAGCAGGAGACAAAAAAACTTGATTTGTATTATGTTACCATGACAAAATATGATGAGACTTTTAAAAATATTCACATTGTTTATGATAAAGACAATCTAGTTGATACGCTGGGCGAAGTAGTTTCTAAAGCTGGTAAAAAACAAATACGCATTGCAGAAACTGAAAAATATCCTCATGTTACATTTTTCTTTTCTGGCGGCCGTGAACTTCCTTTTGAAGGTGAAAGCCGCATAATGGCTTCATCTCCTAAAGTTGCTACTTATGATCTTCAGCCAGAGATGAGCGCTTTTGAAGTGCGGGATAAAATCATTGAACAGCTTAAAAAGGAAGAAGCAGATTTTGTTTGTCTAAATTTCGCAAATCCTGATATGGTAGGTCATACTGGCATTTTAGAAGCGGCTATTAAAGCTTGTGAAACCGTAGATCAATGTGCAAAAGACGTTGTTTCGACGGGTCTTGAACATGGTTACAGTACTATAGTAATAGCAGATCATGGTAACTGCGAAACTATGAAAAATCCTGACGGCTCTCCTAATACGGCACACACCATAAATCCGGTTCCTATTATTGTGGTAGATCCTGATATAAAAAGTGTGAAAAATGGAATTTTAGGAAACGTGGCTCCCACAATTTTAAAAATGATAGGGATTAAGAAACCTGAAGTTATGGACCAGGAACCACTGGTATAATACATTTAAAATCTATAAGCCATGAAAAAACCAACCTTTATAATTCTACTGCTTCTTAGCGTGATAGTGTTAAGTTGTAAAAATGAAGCCAATAAAGAAAAACTACTGGCTCAAAATGAAACTGCGCTAAATACAGTGCAAGATGAGATGCTTGTAGGCAAAATAAGCCGTTTGCAGTTAGAGAATAACCCTTACAAAGAATGGTTTATAGAAAACTATAAGGAGTATCAAACAGATAGTGCAGAAGTAAAAAAAATAAATGAACTTTTGACTGATGTAAAAATCACGACATTCATGGGAACATGGTGTGGTGACAGTCAGCGTGAAGTGCCTGCCTTTTATAAGATTATAGATCAGGCAGAAATGAATTTTGAAAATGTTTCACTTATCGCGGTAAAACGCGATAAGACTACACCTTTAAGTCTTGAAAAAGGATTAGATATAACTAACGTACCAACGTTCATTTTTACTAAAGATGGTAAAGAATTAGGTCGTATAGTTGAATATCCTATAGAAACGCTGGAAAAAGACATTCTAAAAATTTTAGAAGGAAAACCGTATAGTCACGCCTATGCGGAATAATATTTCCCTTTAGAAAAAACTTAAAATCTGGGCAGAAGAAGAAATTAAAATTTGAATCTCCTTCTGCCCATTTTAATTTAATCCCTCAAGAGCATTTACTTCTCTAAGGTTTGCATAGAATGGATGAAAAAATTCTGATTCTTAACGCGCAGAATTGCCAGAGGTCCTCGATTTATAGCCGAAAAATATGATAGAATGGAACTTTTTTGATCTCTCTGAAGATGCAGCAAAAAAACTGAAAATCATTCATCTTTCTGATCTTCACATTAGAGGAATAAAAACCGCTCACAAAGCAATTACGGCTAAAATTAATGCCAAAAAACCCGATTTAATAGTGTTTACAGGCGATTCTGTAGAAAAATCGGCTAATCTTCCACTATTAAATAAATTTTTAAACTTACTGGATCATTCCGTTAAAAAATTTGCCATTTTAGGAAATTGGGAGCATAAAGGTAAGGTTGACTTAATGCGTTTAGAAGAAATATACAAGTCAAATAACTGCAAACTTTTAATCAATTCTAATTCAACAACCTTAATTAACGATACCCGAGTGTCTGTAATTGGTCTGGACGATTTTAATGTAGGAAAGGCCGATTTTAAGGCTGCCAGTGCCGATTTTAGTCCGGGTGATAAAGTTATTGCGTTAACGCATTGCCCACAACATCGAGATGTTATTGAGACACAATTAGGTGATCTTCATATTGATTTAGTTTTATCAGGACACACGCATGGCGGTCAAATCACAATGTTTGGCTATGCTCCTATACGACCCCAGGGAAGTGGTAAATATTTAAATGGCATGTATGATGAAAAACCCAGAATGTATGTTTCAAAAGGCATCGGGACAAGTAATTTACCACTAAGATTAGGTCCCAAAGCAGAAGTTGCCGAATTTCATCTTTAGTGCGCATAGGTTTTCAGCATAATTTCATTAATTAGAAATTTTCCATCTACACAAAGCAGTCAAAGATTAACTTTGTGACTAAAGACGCTCTATGTTTAATTTTACCGGTACGTATACAGATTTATATCAGCTTAGCATGGCTCAGGTTTATTTTAAGAATAATCAACATGAGCATACTGCGGTTTTTGATTATTTTTTTAGAAAACTGCCTTTTAAAGGAGGTTATGCAATTATGGCGGGTCTTGAGGATTTACTCGAAATTTTACAAAATCTCACCTTTAGTAAAGAAGATATAACCTACCTAAAATCTAAGGATTTTGATGTAGATTTTCTGGATTATCTGGCAGATTTTAAATTTACAGGAACTATTTATTCTGTACAGGAAGGCGAAATCGTATTTCAAACTGCACCTATTCTACAGGTTAAGGCTAATATAATTGAAGCTCAGCTTATAGAGACGATTTTGCTAAACCTTCTTAATTTTCAAACACTCATCGCTACAAAAGCCAGCAGGATGCGTCTTACCGCGGGCGATAAAGTTTTATTAGATTTTGGACTTAGGCGTGCTCAGGGACCCGGTGGTTATCTGGCTTCAAAAGCATCTATGATAGGTGGTTTTAATGGCACAAGCAATGTAGTAACCGGGCGCGATTTTGATATTCCTATTTCGGGGACAATGGCACATTCATTTATACAAAGTTATGACGATGAGCTCACAGCTTTCAGGGATTTTGCAATAGGAAGACCTAAAAATTGCGTTTTACTTGTTGATACCTATGACACTTTAAAAAGCGGTATCCCTAATGCAATAACAGTTGCCAAAGAAATGGAAAACAGGGGACAGAAACTTCTTGCAATACGGCTCGATAGCGGTGATCTCGCATATCTGGCAAAACGCTGTAGAATGTTACTTGATCAAGCCGATTTAAATTATGTAAAAATTGCTGCCTCAAACCAGCTTGATGAATATGTAATTAAAAGTTTGCAGGATCAACAGGCGCCCATAGACATTTTTGGTGTAGGAACAAATCTTGTAATAGGCAAACCAGATGCGGCTTTAGACGGAGTTTACAAGCTTACTTATTTTAAAGACAAGCCACGTATAAAAATTTCAGAAAGTCTTACTAAAACTACGCTTCCGCATCAAAAACAGGTTTATAGACTTGTTGACAGTAACGGTAAACTTGTGGGTGCAGACGCAATCGCAATAAGGGATGAAGAGACTTTAGATGTCATGCATCACCCTTTTGAACCTTATAAAAAATTAGATATTTCATCTTTAACTAAAGTAGCCCTGCTTAATAAAGTAATGGAAAATGGTAATATTTTGATTCCGAAAAGATCATTGACCGCCATAGCTCAATTTAGCAAAGAACGTTTAGCACAATTACCTTTAGAATATAAACGCTTTGACAATCCGCATATATACAAAGTAGGAATAAGTAACAATCTTAAAGCAGAACGCGATCGTTTAATAGAACTTCATAAAAACACATAGTCATGAAAGCCCTAATCATAATAGACCTTCAAAACGATTTTATTCCCGGCGGCTCACTTGCAGTACCTAATGGAGATGAGATTGTAGATGTGATCAATAAATTACAACACAAGTTTGATCTCGTAATTGCAACACAAGACTGGCATCCTGAAAATCACTCGAGTTTTGCCAAAAACCATGATGGCGCCAAAGAGTTTGAAATTATTGATCTCAACGGACTCAACCAGGTGTTATGGCCTGTACATTGTGTACAAAGTACTCATGGTGCAAAATTTCATCCTGATCTTGAAGTTACTAAAATAGAAACAATTTTTAGAAAAGGAACAAATCCTGCACTTGACAGTTATAGTGGTTTTTTTGATAATGCCCACCTCAAATCAACCGGTTTACAAGGGTATTTAAAAGATAAAGGCGTTACAGAAGTCTATTTTTGTGGCTTGGCGGCCGAATTTTGTGTGTTTTATTCAATAAAAGATGCCGTGGAGTCAGGTTTTTCTGCATATTTAATTGAAGATGCCACACGCGCTTTAGATACAACCGAATTTTTAAGAGCAAAAAGTATAATTCTTGAGATGAGAGGTCGCATCATAGACTCTTCTGAAATTTTAAATGCCGATTTTCAATAATATCATATGAATTCCATTTTTCAACAAATTTTAATTGAAGCGACTAAACGTCGCATGCATAATGAGAAGTCACCTCTTCCTGACAACAATTTTAAAAATGAGTTGAAAGAAACCCGTGTTGTGATTAAGCATTTATTTCGGGATTGGCTTTTTATAGGTCTGGGAATTATATCTGCTGCGCTCGGTTTAAAAAGCTTTTTGCTACCTAACTCTTTTATAGACGGCGGTGTCACTGGTATTTCTTTAATAATCGCAGAATTATCACATATTCCATTTTCAATACTATTAGTTATTATAAACATACCTTTTGTAATTCTGGCCTATTCTACAATAAGCAAAACGTTTGCCTTTCGCAGTATAATTGCAATAGTGATTTTAGCTTTTTGCCTGCATTTTATTGATTTCCCTGTCGTTACAGATGATAAGCTACTTATTGCAGGTTTTGGAGGGTTTTTTCTGGGTTTAGGAATAGGTCTTGCCATAAGGGGCGGTGCCGTACTTGATGGTACAGAAGTGCTAGCAGTTTATGTAAGCAGAAAAACCTCAATTACAATAGGTGATATTATTCTTATTTTTAATGTGCTTATTTTTAGCGTGGGCGCTTATGTATTTAGTGTTGAAATAGCTTTATATGCTATATTAACGTATCTGGCCGCATCAAAAACAGTTGATTTTGTGGTTTCAGGAATCGAAGAATATATAGGTGTAACCATTATTTCTGAAAGCCATGAAGCTATACGTCTGAGCATTATAGAAAAATTAGGTCGCGGATGTACGATATATTCTGGAAAGCGTGGTTATGCAAAAAAGGGCATCGCTTTGCGCGAAACAAATATCATTTATACTTTAATTACGAGACTTGAACTTTCAGAACTTCAAACGGAAGTTGAAAAAATTGATAAAGACGCTTTTATGATAATGCAGAGCATAAAAGATGCTAAAGGTGGAATGATTAAAAAGCGACCTTTGAAATAATTAGATTAAAGAAGGACAATATATTATTATAAGGCTTGGTGGAAATATTCTACTTTTAAAGTACTATGAAACCAACTTTATGAAAAACTACAACGTTATCACGATTATAGCGATTGTTTTCTTTACGCTACTGCAAACTCCTGCAGTACAATCTCAAACTATGAATACATATGCTCCACAATTCGGGATATTTGAAAATCAAACCAATGTAGGCGATCCTGCTAAAAAAGGCTCTGTTTCTTACGATCCAGAAAAACAAGAATACACTCTAACAGGTTCCGGCATTAATATGTGGGGTGAAAATGATCAGTTTGAATTTTTGTACAAATCTATTCAGGGTGATTTTATTCTTCGCGCCCAACTCAATTTTGTAGGTGCCGGTACAGACCCACATCGTAAAATAGGCTGGATCGTACGTGACAATTTAAGTTCAAACTCGCCACAGGTCAATGCAACCGTTCATGGTGATGGTTTAACTTCTTTACAATACCGTAAAACTCCCGGCGGGATTACCGAGCAAATTACCTCAACAGACTCTCTGCCTGATGTTGTTCAGCTAGAGCGTCGAGCCGGCACGTATTATATGTCGACCGCCAAATTTGGTAAGCCTTTTACTACTGTGGAATTAAAAGATGTAGATCTGCGTAATGAAGTTTTTGTAGGTCTTTTTGTTTGTTCGCATAATGCTGATGTATTGGAAAAAGCACAATTTCACAATGTGCGTATCATAAAACCTGCAGCGCCAGATTTTCAGCCTTACCGAGATTATATAGGCAGCAATATGGAAACTATGAATGTTGAAACGGGCTACAGAAAAGTGCTGTTCCATTCTGCGCACTCTATTCAGGCTCCTAACTGGGTTAATGATGATAAAGAATTAGTCTATAATTCTAATGGTTTTATGTACCGCTACACTTTTGACAGCGGTGAAGTTAAACAGGTCAATACAGGTTTTGCCACCGGAAATAATAACGATCACGTATTTTCTTTTGATCAAAGTATTTTAGGCATTAGTCACCACAACCCAGATGATAACCGCAATTCTTCCATTTACTTAATGAATCCTAAAGGAGATTCTATACCGAAGAAAATCACTAAAGATGGTGTGGGTAATTCCTATTTACATGGTATTTCACCAGATAATAAGCGAATAATATTTACAGCCAACCGCAATGACAAGTATGATATTTATGCAATTGATCTTGATGACGGCAAAGAAATTCAGTTAACAGATACCAAAGATCTTGACGACGGCTCAGAATATTCTCCTGACGGAAAATACATCTACTTTAATTCTAACCGTACCGGCACCATGCAACTTTGGCGTATGAAGGCAGATGGAAGCAATCCCGAGCGTTTAACAACTGATGAAAACTATAAAGACTGGTTTCCGCATATTTCACCAGATGGTAAATGGATTGTTTTTATTTCTTTTCCACCAGATATTCCCTTCAGTGATCATCCTTTTTACAAGGAATGTTTACTTCGCCTAATGCCCGTAGACGGTGGCGAACCTAAAGTGATAGGATATATTTACGGCGGTCAGGGTACAATAAATGTTCCCAGCTGGTCAAAAGACAGCAAGCATATTGCTTTTGTAACCAATAGTGACTTAGGAAACTAATTCTAAAACCTTCCTTTTACATGGCAAAATCGGTCTTTTTAGCGCTAATATTTTTGACTTCCGCCTTTCCAAATTTTTACAAAAGTCCTAATCCAACTGCAGATTGGCAAATTCTGTTTAACGGAAAAGACCTGAGCGGTTGGGATACCTGGCTGGGAACGCCCAATGAGGAGGGCAAAGATCTTTGGCAGCAAACGCAGGCAGCCGACTATAAACCTTTTGGTCTAAATAATGATCCGTTAGGAGTTTTCACTGTCGCGGAAGTTGAT
>JBALXG010000330.1:0-3836 GCA_036961055.1 Leeuwenhoekiella sp.
TTTCTTTATGACACAGGAGCGTCAGAACTAAATCTAATCCATAATCAAGTAGAAGCCTAAGTGATGAAGAAACTTGTTAGAATTATATTTATTGTTTCGGTATTTGCGGTTATAATCTCATGCCAAAATACTAATAAACCTAATTACCAGTACATGCCTAATATGTATGCACCCGTAGGTTATGAGACTTATGGTAATTATGAGGTTTTTCCTGGTGGGATGGAGGCAATGACTCCTGCTGATGGATCAATATCTCGTGGCTGGATGCCATTTGAATATGAAAATACGCCTGAAGGCTATGAAGCTGCCAAGGCTAATTTAAAGAATCCATTGCCTTATACTGAAGAAAATCTTAATGACGGAAAGGAACTTTATACTATTTACTGTGCAATATGTCATGGAGATAAAGGTAATGGTCAAGGAACATTAGCAGAACGGGAAAAAATACTTGGAGTTCCGGCTTACAATGATGAAGGGCGAATTATTACAGAGGGTAGTGTTTATCATGTTACTTATTATGGTAAAAATAATATGGGGTCTTATGCTACTCAAACTACTGAAAAGGAATTATGGTTGATTAATCTTTATGTAATGAGCCTGAAGCGTACACTAAATGGTGAGCCTGAGAGAGCTTTTGTTTCTTCTGATGAAACAACAACTGATGAAGGTAAATCAATGAATGAGGATCCTGAGAATAAAGCCGGATCAGCGCTAGAAGATTCTGCTGCTGGTTATAAAGAAAAGGGTCCCGGAGAAACAAAAACTGAACACTAATTAAGTCAGGATAATTAATACTTATGTACACGTTTTCAAGTAAATTTAAGATTTTTTCCCTCATTCTGATGGTTATTGGCCTAATAGGAATAACCTATGGGTTTCTCTCAACACCATCTACTGTTGATGATGTAAAAGAGATTTTAGCCGCCCAGGGTGGTCATGGTGAAGGACATGAAAATATGGAAGAAGAAGGGCATTCATCAAGTTTTATTGATGAGGCCAGAGGAAGAGAAGGATATGCAGAACATGCGGTAGAGCAGTCTAAAGATGGGGGTTCTGAAGCACATCAAAGTAAAGATGAGCATATGGAGCATGTATTGCATCAAATGCAGGTTAAACCTTGGTCAGCAACTTTTGTATCTGCATTTTTCTTTATGATGATTGCATTAGGTGCCTTGGTTTTTTATGCAATTCAATATGCGGCGCAGGCAGGATGGTCTCCTGTTCTTTATAGAGTAATTGAAGGTATTACAACATATTTACTGCCAGGTTCTATTATTGTTTTCTTAATAGTCGTTTTTGCCGGAACTCATTTTTATCCATGGCAGAACGATGAACTCGTTGCTGGTGATAAAATATTACAATCTAAATCTGGATATTTAAACTTTCCTTTCTTTCTGATAAGAGCTGTAATCTATATTATAGGGTGGAATGTTTATCGTTATTTCTCGAGAAGAAATTCTTTAGATGTAGCTGTTTCAAATACTCTTGCTCCTTATAAAAAGAACTTTAAGTTTGCAGTATTCTTTTTGATTTTCTTTATCATCACAGAGTCGACTATGGCTTGGGATTGGTTCATGTCAATGACGCCACACTGGTATAGTACTTTATTTGCTTGGTATCTTTTTGCTAGTATGTTTGTTTCTGCAATTACTGTTATTGCTATGGTTACAATATTTTTAAAGAGCAGAGGATTGTTACCTTTTGTAAATGATAGTCATTTACATGATCTAGCAAAATTTATGTTTGCCTTTAGTATATTCTGGACTTACTTATGGTTTGGTCAATTTATGCTTATATGGTATGCAAATATGCCGGAAGAGGTTACATATTTTATTTTGAGAATTCAAGAATACAATCTGCTGTTTTTTGGTATGCTTGTACTTAATTTTGTATTCCCGATTTTGTTGTTAATGAATAGCGATTTTAAAAGAATACCATGGTTTGTAATTATGGTAGGAATCGTAATTTTGACAGGACATTACATAGATATTTTCTTATTGGTTATGCCATCAACAGTGGGTCCTTATTGGTCCTTTGGTATACCAGAGATAGCTGGGATATGCTTTTTCTTGGGATTATTTGTTTTCATGGTAGGTACTGGTCTTGCAAAAGTTCCTTTACGCCCAGAAGGTGATCCCTTTATTAAGGAAAGTGAGAATTATCATTATTAATAGCAACGAATAAGAAAAAACATAACAATGACCGTTTTTCTAGTACTTATCGTAATCATTCTTTTTGCCGCTTCCCTATGGCAAATGAGTAAGATTTACAAATTGTCAAAGATCAAATCTGATACTGACACTGGGGAAGTAGCAAATAATAAGGATAATCGCATCAATGCTAAATTGATGATGATGTTTGTTATTTTCCTTTACTTTATAAGCTTTTATTGCTTCTGGTATTATTCAAGATTTTATCTACCTGAAGCTTCTTCAGAACATGGTGCTAAATATGATACATTGATGTTTGTATCTATTGCCTTAATCATGTTTGTACAGATTATTACTCAAGGGCTTTTACATATTTTTGCATATAAATATCACGGTAAAGAGGGTAGAAAGGCACTTTTCTATGCAGATAATGATAAGTTAGAATTTATCTGGACAATTATTCCTGTCGTTGTTTTAGCGGGACTTATAATTTATGGGTTATTCACCTGGTCTGATATAATGAATTTTGATCAGGATGATGATGCATTAGTTGTTGAGTTATACGCTCAACGGTTCAACTGGAGAGCGCGATATTCAGGAGAAGACAATATTCTAGGGAATGCTAATGTGCGCTTTATTGAAGGGTCAAACACTGTAGGTATAGATGCTTCAGATGATGATGGTATGGATGATGTTGTAACACAGGAATTACATCTTCCTGTAGGGCGTCAGGTAATATTCAAATTACGATCTCAAGATGTACTTCATTCAGCATATATGCCTCATTTTAGAGCTCAAATGAATGTTGTACCTGGAATGATTACTCAATTTTCTTTTACACCTACAGTTACAACTGAAGAAATTAGAGGAACAGAGTACATTCAGGATAAAATGCGTAGAATAAAAGAAATACGCACTGAAAAAAGTAAAGAACTAGTTGCTAAAGGTGATGTGGCTCTTGACAGTTATGATGAATTTGATTACTATCTTTTGTGTAATAAAATATGTGGTGCCAGCCATTATAATATGCAGATGAAAATCATTGTAGAGACACAGGAAGAATATGAAGCATGGATTAAAGGTCAAAAGACTTTTAAATCAACTTTAGCTCAACAATAAAAAATTGATATTTAAAAGAAATTAGATTATGTCAGCACACGCACCAGCTTTAGATCACGCTCACGAGGAGCACGGGCATCATCATAAACAGACATTTATAAATACCTATATATTTAGTACAGATCATAAAATGATCTCTAAGCAGTATTTAATTACTGGACTTATAATGGGTTTTATTGGTATCTCAATGTCACTTTTATTCAGACTTCAGCTGGCTTGGCCAGATGAGAAATTTACCATTTTTGAAATGTTACTTGGTAAATGGGCAGAAAACGGAGTTATGGATCCTAGTATCTACCTTTCATTAGTTACCATTCATGGTACTATTATGGTGTTTTTTGTATTGACTGCAGGTTTAAGTGGTACTTTTAGTAACCTTTTGATTCCTCTTCAGATAGGAGCAAGGGATATGGCTTCCGGTTTTCTGAATATGGTGTCTTACTGGATGTTTTTCATTTCATCTGTAGTAATGGTATGTTCTCTGTTTGTAGAATCTGGACCAGCCGCAGCAGGGTGGACAATTTATCCTCCATTAAGTGCTTTACCAGAATCTATTCCTGCCTCAGG
>JBALXG010000331.1:0-3803 GCA_036961055.1 Leeuwenhoekiella sp.
GTATTGCAAATGATCAGGAATCGCTGGAAATGGCTCTTGTTGAAAATATTCAGCGAGAAGATCTTGACCCTATCGAAATTGCACTCTCATACCAGCGTTTAATTGACGAGATCAATCTTACACAAGAGCAAATGAGCGATCGTGTGGGCAAAAATAGATCTACAATTGCAAATTACCTGCGTTTATTAAAGCTAGACCCAATTATTCAAACAGGTATGCGAGACGGTTTTTTATCTATGGGACACGGTCGTGCTTTGATTACTATAGAGAACACTTCCCATCAGCTTGATATTTATGAAAAAATAATTGAGAATTCGCTTTCTGTAAGAGCTACAGAAACTTTGGTTAAAAACTACAGAGAGAAAACAAATAAAGGTAAAATTGATGTAAAATCTGCTGTTCCAGAATTTGTAAAAAAAGGTAAAAAAGAATTTGCTGAATATTTAGGTGCTAAAGTTGATGTAAAAGTTGCACAGAAGGGCAATGGCAAACTTATAATTCCGTTTTCTTCAGAAGAGGATTTTAAACGTATTCAAAAGTTAATACAAGGTGCACAATAAGCAAGCTTTTTTTTTATTTCTATTTCTAATGTGTATTTTTTTCGCGAAAGCTCAAGAAGATAAAAACACTCCTGAAATAACAGCTCAGGATACTACTTATGTTGATAATTATCTTCCGCTAAAGCCTGCAAAAGTGGCATTTCTGTCTGCAGTTTTACCCGGTTTAGGGCAAGCATATAACAGAGATTACTGGAAAATCCCTTTAGTTTACGGCGCATTGGGTACGGGTGTTGTCGTTGCGGTTTATAATAATAATGAATTTCAGCGTTACCGTACGGCATATAAAAATCGTATCGCCGGTAGGCCAGATGAGTTTACGGTTACAGCCGAAGATGGTACCATAACTGAAATTTTTACAGAAGATAATTTAATTGATGCACAGGATTTTTTCAGAAAAAGAAAAGAACTTTCCATTCTTGTAACTGCCGGTTTATATATACTTCAAATCATTGAAGCTAACGTAGACGCACATCTCTCACAATATAATGTTGACGATCGCCTAAGCGTTAATCCGTTTATTAAGCGGGAGGATTATAATTTTTCTAATACCTTTGGCTTCAGTATAACCTACTCTTTTTAATATGAATATTGCTTTACTTGGTTATGGACGCATGGGAAAAACCATAGCTGGAATCGCAGAAAATCGCGGTCACAAAATTATACGTCGCATTGATAAGGATGAAACTTACGATCTTAAAAGTGTTGACGTCGCTATAAACTTTAGCGTTCCCGAGGCCGCGGTAAATAATATAAGCTCTTGTTTAGAAGCTGGAGTTCCTGTTGTTTCAGGTACAACAGGCTGGCTTAAAGATTATGATAAAATGGTTGCACTTTGTCAAGAGAAAAAGGGTGCCTTTTTATATGCCTCAAATTTTAGTGTGGGGGTAAATATTTTTTTTGAGCTGAATAAAAACCTCGCTAAAATGATGAAAAACCTCCCTGATTATGATGTAAATCTGGAAGAAATACATCACATCCACAAACTTGATGCTCCCAGTGGGACTGCAATTACTTTAGCTGAAGGAATTATAGAAAATTCAGATAAAAATGAATGGATTCTTGATAAAAAAGAAGAAGGTAAAATCACTATAAATTCTGTACGCGAGGGCGAAGTTCCCGGTACACATATTATAAATTATACCAGTAATGTTGACCAAATTAAAATTGAACACAAAGCAAACAGCCGAGAAGGTTTTGCCTTGGGCGCAGTAATCGCCGCAGAATGGTTAGTAGATAAAAAAGGAGTTTTCTCTATGAGAGACGTACTAAATTTAAACTAATTCTGTAACCAAAACACTAAAGAACAGACTTACCTTAAAAGATACGCAAGCATGACAATGACACAATGGTTTTTATTTTTCTTAATTGTTCAGGTAATTCACTTTTTAGGCACATGGAAATTATACATTAAGGCAGGAAGACAAGCATGGGAAGCCGCAGTTCCTGTTTATAATGCAATCATTTTAATGAAGATCATTAACCGACCAAAATGGTGGGTTATTTTACTTTTTATACCTATTGTAAATCTGATCATGTTTCCCGTTATCTGGGTTGAGACCATTCGTAGTTTTGGTAAAAACACCACTACAGATACATTTCTAGTTATAATTACACTCGGGCTTTATATCTATTATATTAATTATGCAGCAGATGTAAAATATATTGAAGACAGATCTTTAAGGCCAAAAAGTGCTTCTGGTGAGTGGGTAAGTTCGCTGCTTTTTGCGGTTGTTGCTGCAACTATAGTTCATACCTATGTAATGCAACCATTTACAATACCTACTTCATCTCTTGAAAAAACGCTTCTGGTAGGAGATTTTCTCTTTGTAAGTAAATTTCATTATGGAGCGCGTACGCCTATGACCACGGTGAGTTTCCCCATGGTACATGATACAATTCCTTTCCTAAAAATTAAATCATATACAAACTGGCCACAACTCCCCTACTTCAGACTACCGGGATTTCAGGATATAAAGCGGAATGATATTGTAGTTTTTAGCTGGCCGGTAGATACCGTAAATTCATTTGGCCGAAACAACGGCATTCATTATTATAAACCTATTGATAAAAAGTCTAATTATGTTAAGCGCTGCGTAGGTTTACCCGGCGATAGCCTAAAAATTATTGATGGCAAGGTTTACGCTAATAATGAGCCCTTGCAGTTACCAGCGCGTGCAAAACCACAATACAGTTATATAGGGAAATCTAATGGAAATGGCTTTAACACTCAAAATCTCTATGAGCGATATGATATTACAGATGGAATAGGCTTTGTTAATTCAAACATTTTTCAGGTACGTGCAATTACCGAAGCCGGTGCAGAAGCCTTCAAAAATCACCCTAATGTTGTTTCGCTTGAGCGATATATTTCACCCAAAGATGAAGTAGAATCAGGAATTTTTCCCGGAGGTAAAGCGAGTTTAGGAAATCGAGATCAAATACGATCTTTTTATATTCCTAAAAAGGGCGCTACAATAGCTATAAATCAGGAAAATATAGCACTATATAAGCGCATAATTGAAGTTTATGAAGGTCAGGAAATGGATTCTCCTAATAAAATAAGTAGGCAGGGAACTCAGGTTTTATTAAATGGAAGTCCGTTAACTAAATATACTTTTAAACAGAATTACTACTGGATGATGGGTGATAACCGCCATAATTCAGAAGATAGCCGTTACTGGGGATTTGTTCCTGAAAATCATGTAGTGGGTAAACCGGTATTTATCTGGATGAGTTGGGATTCTAACGCTAAAGGATTCTTTAACAAAATACGCTGGGAACGTTTATTTACCACAGTAGGTGGTGAAGGTCAGCCAGTCTCTTATCTTTGGTATTTTATTGTTGCTTTAATAGGCTATTATGTAATATCAAAAATTGTTAGAATGCGCAAAGCGAAAAAGTAACTATCTCGTAAAATATATTTTTTTAAAAGCACCAGTTTTAGCTGGTGCTTTTTTAGTTTAAAACCCGATTTTTAGTGGTTTTTAAGCAGTTTTGAGCAGAATTATTAATTCTTATTTTGAAGAAACATATAAATAACCTTTTCAATATTTTTTAAAGCTAAAAGGCAGTAATTATTAAATAAATAATTGTTTATTTTTATTTAAGTTATTTAAAAAACATCCCTTTTCTAGTAAAAAATCGAATGAAAGAGGGCAAAATTGGTTTGAAATAGTTTAATTCGGAATTAATATAAAAATTAATTATGATAACTGAAGAAGAAGAAAAATTAGAGGCTCAAGG
>JBALXG010000332.1:0-3802 GCA_036961055.1 Leeuwenhoekiella sp.
AGGTAAATACAAATGAAACTTTAGATAAAGCTCAGCTTGATCATTTAAGCTTTATGGGCGATAGCTGGAGACTGGATTTACAGATAAGTAGATCTGGTGCAGGGTTAAAAATCAAATTCAAACTTAAAGAAGATTAAACATGGGAAAATTTGCAAAATTATTCGATTTGCCTAGTGGGAACCAAGTACTCGTAACAAAACAATGGGACGATGATACTGAAGAAGATCAGATTAATCAGACAACAGAAATTGATGGTGTAAAGGCATCAATGGTATTATCAGGTTTCAAGAATGAGGAGGTCATGGAGAAAGGCTTTAATGATTATGATATGAAAAAGGCTCAGGCTTTTGGAGATGCAATGATAAAATTAATAACACAAAAAGAAGATTAACCATGGAAACAGCAATAAAAGACCCAAAAGAAATGTCTGCTAAAGAGCTTCAGGCACTTCTGGCCGATAAATTGAAAGAAGAAAAAGCACAAGCTGATCGTGAAAAAAAGGCTTATGAACGCAAGCGTGATGAGACTATCAACTTTTTAATTAATCGCGCCCTTGAAGTTAGTGGCGCACTAGCAGACCTCAAGGAACTCTGCGAGACTAAAATGGAAGAGCAAGCAGAGCACCTCAATAATTATGGAATGATCAGGAGCAATAGTAAAGGAGGTTTTTCTATCACAAATACAGAAGGTGACTTTCGCATTACACGTCGCAGAGACACGGAGCCTAAATGGGATGAGCGTAGCCTTAAGGCGCAAGATCTTATTAAAGAATTTTTAACCGAAACAGTCAAAAAAAGGGATCTCAAATTATACCAGATCCTAATAAGTTTTATTGAGCGCAATGATCAGGGTGATCTAGAATATGCGCGCGTAATGAACTTACTGCAGCATGCAGATAAGTATGACGATCCACGATGGGTTGAAGGCTTAAAACTGATCAAGGAAAGCTATAGCAATCATCTCAAAGGCTTTGGCTATGAGCTAAAGCGTAAAGGTAAAAATGGCAAATGGGAAACTGTAGGTCTTCAATTTTCAAGCCTGTAATCATGGGAGTAACAATTTCACCATCGGTACAAGCTGATACCTACTGGGTCAACGGCAAAGAAGTATACAAGGATACAGACGGACAATGGACGTGTGCTTTTGAACTTTCACAAGTTGAAAAAGAAGCCTTTCAACAATACATAAAAGGGTAGTGTCAAGACCAAAAAGCCGTTGTCGCGGTTGATGCGCTGTAACTGTCAAGTTTGCTAGACCCTGTGGAAATAGCAGGCAAACAATTGATTAAAAGGTGGCACTAGGTAAGACCATAGCCTTAAGAGACAGAAAGACCGCCCTCCTGAGCGAGATCAGGAAAAAGATCAGTCACAAGGTTGTGAAGGTAAGGCTCCACTCAGGAGTTGGAAATAAGGTGCAAGTCCGGGTGGCCACCCGGAGTTAAGAATGATCAAGTCGCCTATCCATTGCTATGAGTAGCGCAATGATTTCCCCAGGAGGGTTCGATTCCCTTCCTGATCACTATAAGTCAACCAACTTATAACAACCCTTTATAAGTACTAGTAAATTATGAAAGCAACCGCCAGTCAAAAACAAAAAATTCACATGAATAGCCCTACCAGGGATATTAAAGAGGAGTTTGTGCAATGGGCTACTGCAGATGTATCAAAAATATCATGCAATGATCTTTCATTTGCCCAGGCAAACATGATCCTGAGGCAGCTGGGCATGAAGCCAGAGCCTATGCCTGTAGAAAATCAGGTAGCACACTGGGGCAAGTTTGATAAAAACCTTCAATCGCACCGCGCTATTCTTAGCCTGCTCAGACAAATTAAATGGACTTCTACCCACCCCAAATATGGGAAAGTTGCAGACATCGCTCGTTTTGGTGCTTGGCTGCAAAGCGAGAGATCTCCGGTAAAAAAGCCGCTACTCCAAATGACTCCACAAGAAGTAAGTAAAATCATAATAGCCCTTGAGGGCATACTAAAAAGCCTATACAAATGAGAAGAATGTCATTCATGCTCACTAAAGAGCAAATACTTAATCAAACCAAAACCGTGACCCGTCGCAACGGCTGGAATCATCTTATGCCGGGTGATCTTATTCAACCTGTTGAGAAGTGTATGGGGTTAAAAAAAGGTGAAAAACAAGTTAAGCTCGGACCGCCCATAAAAATAAAATCAATCAGTGTGCAGCGGCTTTACCAGATTACAAAAGCAGATTGTGTGCTGGAGGGATTCCCGCATGTTTTTCCGGAAGACTTTATCGAGATGTATTGTCGTGCTAACAAGTGCAAAAGGGATCAAACAGTAAGCAGAATAGAATTTGAATATGTCAATTAAAGGGATCCCATTTGAAAGCATTTGCGAGCATCCCAAAGAGGCGCAATACATACGTGTAGCTCATGTATGCGCTACTTGTGAAACCACGGTGACTGCCTGCATGCAGTGCGGAACCGACTTAACATCACCTAAAACCGATTGTATATGAAAAAGGAAACTTTTGAAAAGGCTTGTTTTATTAATCAACGAATAAACGAGAGTAAGAATTTACAATCACGAGTTAAAAAAATGGGTAAGCGTGAAAATGATGATGAATACAATGAATTGATAGAAATAGCTTACAACGCTTTGAGCTTTAAAATTGGTGCGTACGAATCAGACTTTAATAATTTATAAAATGACCACTCACTACACCATATTCATAAAAAAGCACAATCTCAAGCTGAAGGTAGGTTATCGCTCCGGTAAGTTCTGGAGAGTTGAGCGTATGACCGGCACAATACCAGATGTTACGCTGTACTATATCGGGATGCTTATACCGCCAAAGGAAAGCGATATACCCGCTTTTAGAGAAGATCCTACGCGCTCTGTCACCTACACCAAAATCGAAAAGAAGAAAAGCATTTATACGCAGTTTTCAGATGCCTGGTTCACGTTTTACGAGGAGTTTGCACAAATAGAACCCAAGTTCACAGGCGTAGAAGGTAAAGCCTTAAAACAGATCATCGTCTACCTCAAGAAAGTATCAGGTAGCGACGAAGCAGCTCTGGAACTCTGGCAGGTGATCCTGAGCAGCTGGAAGCATCTGGATGACTTCCATAAAAAGAATACAGACCTTAAATACATCAACTCTTCCCTCAATAAAATCATTACCAATGTCAAAAGAATTAGCAAAACAGGAACAAAAGGAGTTAGCGACGATTACCTCAAAAGCGTTATTAACGACCTACGCACCTAGTCAGGCCATGCGCGACTTTCGCCGCTGTACAACGGTTACTAAAGCCATGAATGCAGATGCGCCCAAGCTCAGTATTTTATCGCGTCAATTAGGTGAACGAGCTGTAGAGGCCTATCTCAAGCTGTGGATTATAGACCTTAATAACATTCTCGATCTTAAGAAACCGCTTAGCGAGGCGCAAATAGATGACCTGGCCTTTCGCATACTTGACAATTACCGCGTTTTAAACATAGCAGAAATTAACCTGGTATTCTCCAGGGCAAAAAATGGGGAGTTTGACGGGATCGTAGACCGTGTACATGTGCCTACTATAATGAAATGGTTTAGGATATTTTTTAATGAGCGATGCAATACAGCTGCGGAGCAATCTTACCAGGATCATGTACAAGCAAAAAGTGCATTCTCACACTTGCCCAGAACTGCAGAGCGCCGCCTTGAGTTTTTAAAGGAAGCTAAAGTAAGAGAAAATAAGACCAACGCTACAGCTGCAGCAAAAGACCGCATTAAAAAGGCGGCTGATCAAGTAAAAAAGGATGCACAATGAAAACGCAAACCGTTACCA
>JBALXG010000333.1:0-3789 GCA_036961055.1 Leeuwenhoekiella sp.
ATGGCAGGCAAGGTAGGCTCTTTTATCACATCAAGTATAGGCACAATGCGAGTTACAGAGCAAATTGATGCGCTTGAAGTTATGGGTATAAACTCTCTTAATTATCTGGTTTTCCCTAAGATTATTGCAATGCTATTTTACCCTTTTGTAATTGCTATTGCCATGTTTTTAGGCATTGTAGGCGCGTACATGGCTGCTGTTTATGGTGGATTTTCATCTGGTGATCAGTTTATCAGTGGCCTTCAGGATAATTTTATTCCTTTTCAACTGGTGTATGCCTTTATAAAAACTTTTGTTTTCGCATTAATTTTGGCAACAATCCCCTCCTACCAAGGATATTATATGAGCGGTGGAGCTCTGGAAGTAGGTAAAGCCAGCACAACATCATTTGTCTGGACCAGTGTGGTTATCATTTTAGCCAATTATATTATAACACAATTATTACTGAGCTCATGATAGAAGTAAAGGATTTAAAGAAAGGTTTTGGTGGTGAAATGATCCTGAAAGGGATTAGCACGACTTTTGAAAAGGGAAAAACTAATCTTATTATAGGCCAAAGTGGATCTGGTAAAACTGTATTTTTAAAATGCTTACTTGGGCTTTTTAGACCTACTGAAGGGCGCATACTTTATGACGGTGAGGCTTACTCAGAGCTTGATCCTGAAGATCAACGTAAGTTAAGAGAACAAATGGGTATGGTTTTTCAGGGAAGCGCGCTTTTTGATTCTATGACTGTTGAAGAAAACATTATGTTCCCATTACGTATGTTCACTAAATTAAGAAGAGCAGAACGTCGCGATAGAGCAAATGAAGTTATTAAAAGAGTAAATCTTACCAATGCAAACAACAAATTACCGTCAGAGATTTCTGGAGGTATGCAAAAACGTGTTGCCATAGCCCGAGCGATAGTTAACCGTCCTAAGTACTTATTTTGCGATGAACCAAATTCAGGACTTGATCCTCGTACGGCTACACTTATTGATAATCTAATTCAGGAGATTACAAAGGAATATGACATTACTACGATGATCAATACGCATGACATGAATTCTGTTATGGAAATTGGTGAAAAAATCATTTTTCTTCAAAAAGGCCATCTTGCCTGGGAAGGAAGTAAAGAAGAGATTTTTAAGACAGATAATGAAGATGTTACCAACTTTGTGTATTCTTCTAATCTGTTTAAAAAGATCAGAGAATCTTTAAATGAACCCAATAATTAATATTGAGTCACCACTAAAGTATCTAGACTATACTTCAACTTTAGCCATTCTGCTAGTTTGCGCTGCTCATTTAAACGGACGTCCTGCTTAATATTATCAGCCCATTTCACCATAAAAGTGGGTATTGTATCAGATTTTTCAAAATCGGTATTTACACTATTAGAAAAACCAAAACGGGTAATACCATCATAATTGATCTTAACTTCTTTACTTAAATTATCAAAAGGAATTGCCGAAGATCTCATTTTATTAATTTCTTCTTCTAACAGAAGTATTTGAGAGTTTTTATCTGAAAGAGCCTGTTGATTATTGACATACAGATCTTCTAATATTCCAGATTTTACCTGACTACTCAATTGCGCTGCCATCTCAGAACTTTGATCAGACCCCTGATGAATGCGCAAATCAACATCTTTTAACTTATCTACTTTCCTAATATCTGCATACCATTCATTTAGTTTTGAGGTAGGCACCAAGTTTCCTATAAGATAAATATCAATCTGTTTACTTTTGTAATCCTGTGAAAACTTTACAACTTCTGCACCTTCATATTTAATCACAGTTTCTACAAATTGCTTTGTATCCTTTTCAAAAATTTGTTGTTTCCAAAGGTTAAAAAACAAATAAATACTGGGCACCATTACAACAATTGCAATTAATGATGCAAGTTGTGCGGTACGCTTTCTTCTTTTTGAATTGGCATAACGCACCATAGGAAATCCTAGTAATTTTGACACCACAAAGGTTGATAATGCTATAAAAACTGCGTTTATTGAAAACAGATAAAAAGCACCGCCGGCATATGCCATACTTCCTACCGCCAGACCATAACCTACAGTACACAGTGGTGGCATAAGAGCAGTAGCAATAGCAACTCCAAATATTACACTGGCAATTGTACCTTTTTTAGTTTTTGCTACAATGAGAGCCAAACCGCCAAATATTGCAACCAAAACATCCAGAATTGTAGGATATGTTCTGGCTTCAAGTTCTGGTGTAAGCTCTGTTAATGGAGAAACCAAGAAGTAAATTGTTGCGGTGAGAACGCTAAGCACAATCATTACTGAGAGATTGATAAGGGAACGCCGTAAGGTCTCTACATCATTAATTGCTACAGATAGACCAACACCCACGATAGGACCCATAAGAGGAGATATAAGCATCGCCCCTATCACCACTGCTGTACTGCTCACATTAAGACCTATAGATGCCACAAATATGGAAAAAATAAGAATCCACGCATTGTGTCCTTTAAAAGGAATATCCTTTTTAACAGCTTCAATAGTAGAATCCCTATCTGTATCACTACGAATATCAAGCAATTCTGAAAAGAAAATCTTTATATTCTGCCAGAGGTTTTTAGCATCTTTATTGATATTTTCCTTTACTACGGCATCCTTTATATCTGGATTTTCCTCCATCTGCAATTAAACTAAATCGTCACCAAATTGATCTTTTACCACCTGTCTTATTTGTTTTACTTTTTGCTCGTTGCTCTTAGGCAGAATAAGTAATACATCACCTTTATCAACAATCACATAATCAGACAATCCCTCTACAACAACAATTTTATTTTTATCTGTTCTAATAAGGTTTCCTGTAGATTCTGACGCAATTACTTTTGCATTAATAATAACATTGTCATCCTTATCTTTATCAAGCTTGTCATATAGCGATCCCCACGCTCCTAAATCACTCCAGTCAAAGGTTGCAGGGATAACGCCTACGTTTAAGCTCTTTTCAAGAATACCGTAATCAATACTTATATCTTCAACTAAAGGATAATTTCTGTCAATAAACTCTTGCTCTGTAGCAGTATTAAAAACGTCGTTTCCTTTACTTAAGACTGAATAGATTTCGGGTAAATATTTTTTAAATGAATCTGTTATAGATTGCACACTCCATATAAAAATACCTGCATTCCATAAATAATTGCCCTGATCTAAAAAGGATTTTGCGGTAGTATAATCTGGTTTTTCGGTAAAAGCATCAACTTTTTTAAGCTGTTCATCAATTCCATCATGTTTAATATAACCATAACCTGTATGCGCAAACGTGGGTTTAATACCTAATGTAACAAGCAGTTTTTCATTATCACCAGAGCTTTTATCTTCCTTACAATAATTAAATGCACTCTCAAGATCACTAAGAAACGATTTTTCATCTTCTATCCAGTGATCGCTGGGAGCAACAACCATTACCGCGTCTGGATTTACTTTCTGAATTTTTAATGCAGCAAGTAAAATGCATGGAGCTGTATTACGCATCGCTGGTTCAAGAACGATATTCTCATCCTTAACCTTAGGCAATTGCTTATTAACAAGACCTTTATACAATTCATTAGTAAGAACCAGAATATTCTCTTCTGGTACCATTTGAGATATTCTGCCAAAAGTACGCTCGATCAAAGTCTCGCCTGCGCCTAAAATATCATGAAACTGTTTAGGGTATTGTACTGTGCTTAAAGGCCAGAAGCGTGAGCCTACACCACCCGCCATAATTACTGCGTAATAATCTTTATTTTTAGTCATATTTTTTAAATTAATTCGACTTCAGCATTAGGTTGAAA
>JBALXG010000334.1:0-3786 GCA_036961055.1 Leeuwenhoekiella sp.
GGCTATTATCGGGATATTTTTTCGAAAAATAAGATATCAATCTACGCTTTTCATAAAGTTGATTATCTCTTTATAGCGTTTGCTCCATGGCCAAATAAATTGTGTGATCATAGGAACGTGCTTTTTATTAAGTTCTATAAACTTTGCTTGAGGCTGAAACTGTAATAGCTCCTTATAAAATTCCTTATTAAAACGTATTAGATGCTCGTAACTTTTTAAACCGGAATAAGTGAGAATAGGAGGGGTTTTTTCGTTTAAAAAATAAATAGGTGAAGCATCTTTCCAGTTGGCTTTATCCTCTGTCCAGGTCGTAATATAATTATTTTTATTAACTGGCGCTTTTTCCTGAAGTCTGTTATACATATCCAGACCCGCGGCATCATCCAGAATTATACCAGTGATGAGATTATTTTCATTTAAATATTTCGGATTCATGGTGGCTAGCGCTGCAAGATGACCACCTGCGGAATGTCCTGTGATAAAAATCCTTTCAGGATTGCCGCCATACTTATCAATATTATTATGTGTCCATTTTATCACTTCGGCAATTTCCTGTGCCATGTCATCATAATTTGCTAACGGACTAAGCGTGTATCCTGCTATCACCGTAACAACATCTCTTTTAGCAAAATTTCTTCCTAAGAATGAGTAGAGTTCTTTTTTACCACTATTCCAGTTACCGCCATGCACGAAAATAAGAACATCCTTATTTTTATTAGAATTCCTTGGTTTAAAAACGTTAAGCGTTGGTTTTACTCCTTCTACTTTAAAATCTGCCGGTAAATAGTTAACATTTGTGTATTTTTTTGAAGCACATCCCGTTAAGGAACACACAGCAAGAAAAAGTAGAAAAAGATGAGTTATAGTCGATTTTTGCATATAAAAGTGAGGTTTTGTATTGATTAAAAAACAAACAGCCTCTTATAAATTCATAAGAGGCTGTTTGTTTTCAGCTATAACATTTAAAATTAGTTATTATCATACTTGGCTTTTGTATCTTCTATAGACTTTTCTATAAGTTGCTTTAAAATCATAAGATCTACGTCTGCCAGTTTATCAATATATATACAGGATTTCCCTGCTTTATATTCTCCTAGTTTACTTAACAAACCTTCAAATTGCTCAAAGTTAGGACTTAAATAAATAGCAAAGTTGTGTGTACTTGGTGAGAATCCGGTAATAAACATTTCGCCCTGCTCACCACTACCATAATCATATCTATATTTTCCATATCCTACAATATTTTCTCCCCACATTACTGCAGGTTCTTTTGTGACGACATTAAATATTTGGTAAAGCTTTATGCCATCAAGTCTATTGCTTTCTGGTGTTACATCACTTAAAAATTCAAGTACACTTTTATCCGTTGGTTTTATTTTAATTTCAGTCATAGTTAGCAATTTTTATACTTGTCATTTAATCCTATTCCTACCATAATCATTGGGATGCATTTATCTAATCTTGTTATACGTGTAGCCCCTTGTTTTGCACCAGAAATATATTCTGCATACTCATGCTGTCTACCTGGTGTTAATTGCTCAAAACGTACTTTTAATTCATGATTTAAAATAAAAGCATTATTTAATTCAGAAGGAATTTCAACTTCTCTTGAAGCTCGGTTAGTTTTTATGATTTTTCCGTCTTTTTGATTTTCGATCGCTTCTTCTAAATATTTTTTTAATATACTTTCATCTATTTGATCTTCAGTTGTAAAACGTATTTGTCGCAAAGCTTTGGTTTTTCCTTCCTGTGCATTTACTAGAAGATTACTTTCATCTTTGAGTAACGCGCCATTAAAAAACCAAACACCAAAATGATTTTTAAAACCACCTATTCCTGCAACATTTTTGCCGTTGATTGTATAAATGGGAGCGTTCCATTTATAATCTTCTTCAAGTTCTGTACTGAGCATAATTTCGCGTAAGCGAAATAACTCCTTTTTAAAAGGTTTGTCTTTTTTGAAGTAGGCTTCTAGTTTTTCAATGGCAGACATGCTTACAATTTTATGCTGGGCTTTATTAAGGAGAAAATTTAACTAAAATATATACGCATGAATCCCAATAAAATGATAAAGTAATCTGATTTTAATGTAAATTTAATCGGTTTTAACTGTATTTCAGATGATTATAATTAAGTCTTCAAAAAAGTCTTTACAGAAAAAACTCACAAATAAACCAAATCCTGTGAAGACTCGCCTTACTGCTTCCAGAAAGAAGTAGCGGTTGTGGCCCTAAACTTCGGGCAATTTAAAAAAACAAGATAAAGCCATTCTTTAAAGGGTGGCTTTTGCAATTGGGCATACTCATCTTACAATTGGGTAAACATTATTCCAAAATAGTTTTGAAGCTGCACATCTTTGAGTAATCAATCAAATCAACCAAAGATGAAAACGACAGTTATTTTATTTCTTTTACTCAACGCAACAAGTCTTTTAGCTCAAACAACAATTAACGGTACAGTTACAGATGGAAAAAAAATGCCCATAGAAGGGGCAAATGTTTATCTGGTAGGAACTTACGATGGAGCAACAACAAATGAAAAAGGAGCGTTTAGTTTTGAAACATCAGAAAGCGGAACACAAATTTTACAGGTAACTTTTCTTTCTTACGAGACTTTTTCATTACAAATTGAGGTTGAAAAAATGGAAAATTTAAACATCAAATTACGTGAAGATGTAAGCACACTTGATGCTGTTGTTTTGAGTGCGGGCACCTTTGAAGCTGGTGATAATAGCAAAGTTTCTGTGCTTAAACCGCTTGATGTAGTTACTACGGCTAGCGCATTGGGAGATTTTGTGGGCGCTTTACAAACTTTGCCTGGCACCACAACAGTGGCAGAAGATGGTAGGCTTTTTGTACGCGGCGGCGATGCGGGCGAAACACAGATTTTTATTGACGGGATCAGGGTTTTTACTCCGTATACGCCAACTTCAAATAACGCACCCACAAGAGGCAGATATTCTCCTTTTCTTTTTGATGGAATCACGTTTTCTACGGGTGGATATTCAGCAGAATATGGACAGGCGTTGTCATCGGTTTTATTGTTAAATACGATAGATGAGCCAGATCAGGAACAAACAGATGTATCCATTATGAGTGTAGGTTTGGGTTTGGGTCATACTGAAAAATGGAAAGAAAGTTCGCTAAGTGTTAACACATCATACATGAATCTCACACCGTATTTTGAGTTATTTCCCAGCCGAAATAATTTTACAACCCCATACCAGACATTCTCTGGTGAAGCTGTTTTTCGGCAGAAAACTAAAAACGGACTATTAAAATTATATACAGCTTTTGATCATACTAACTTCTCAATTATACAAGAAAATATCAATTATCCTGATGGTTTAGATTTTAGTCTTAATAACAATAATCTTTATTTTAATGGTACTTATGCTGGTGTTTTAGGTGATACCTGGTCTATGCAAGGCGGTATGAGTTATACCCTAGCGAAAAATAAAGTTGGCGTTATAGAAAGTGATATTGATAACACTGAAAATTCTATTCACGCTAAAGCGAAATTTAAAAAACGCTTTAGTAACAGGTTCAAGCTGAATTTTGGCGCCGAATATTTTGTAACTAATTTTAAAGAAGATTATTTAGCCGAAAGTGATAACTATAAATCAGAATTCAATAACAATATAGAAGCAGCTTTCACCGAAGCGGATATTATCATTTCTAAAAAATTTGCAATGAAGTTGGGTTTGCGAGGAGAATATTCAGAATTGCTGAATCAGGCTACGCTTTCACCCAGATTTTCTCTGGCTTATAAAACCGGTAAAAACAG
>JBALXG010000335.1:0-3782 GCA_036961055.1 Leeuwenhoekiella sp.
AGATAAACCTATTTCTATTCAGGTAGATTTTGATAAAGTATTGGGAGAAATGAATCCCTTTTGGGCATTTTGGGGTCATGACGAGCCTAATTATACCTATATGAAAGATGGTAAGAAGTTACTTTCTGAAATGGCATCTTTAAGTGAAGTGCCCGTGTATATGCGTGTACATAGTTTGCTGGTAACCGGAGATGGTATTGCTGCATTAAAATGGGGTTCTTCTAATGCTTATACCGAAGATGAGCAGGGCAATCCTGTTTATGACTGGACAATTATAGATAAAATATTTGACACCTATATAGAACGGGGTATGAAGCCACTGGCTCAAATTGGTTTTATGCCTGAAGCACTGTCTACGCATCCAGAACCCTACAGACATCATTGGAAACCCGGAGCTGAATACGATGATATTTATACCGGGTGGGCATACCCGCCTAAAGACTATAATAAATGGGCAGAATTGGTCTATAAATGGGTCGAGCATTCTGTTGAGCGTTATGGTAAGGAAGAAGTGGAGAGTTGGTATTGGGAATTGTGGAATGAACCCAACATAGGTTATTGGCGCGGTACAACTGAAGAATATATAAAATTGTATGATTATACTGCAGATGCTGTAAAACGAGCTTTGCCCACAGCACGCATAGGTGGCCCGGAAACTACAGGGCCCAATTGGGACAAGGCGGCAACTTTTTTACGCACATTTTTAGATCACGTGCGTGATGGCAAAAATTATGTAACCGGTAAAACAGGGGCCCCTCTCGATTTTATTAGTTTTCATGCCAAAGGCAGTCCTAAAGTAGTTGACGGCGTGGTGCAAATGAATATGGGAGCACAGTTGCGCGATATTAGTAAAGGGTTTGAGATTGTAGCATCTTATCCAGATTTTAAAGAGCTACCCATTATTATTGGAGAATCAGACCCGGAAGGTTGCGCCGCCTGCTCTGAGGAGGATTATCCTGAGAATGCTTATCGCAACGGTACGATGTATTCTAGTTACACAGCGGCTTCTTTTGCGCGAAAGTATGAACTGGCAGCACATTATGGTGTTAATTTACGTGGAGCCGTAACCTGGGGATTTGAGTTTGAAGATCAACCGTGGTATGCTGGTTTTAGAGATATGGCGACAAACGGAATTGATAAACCGGTCTTAAATGTGTTTAGAATGTTTGGGATGATGCAAAAAAACAGAGTAGCCGTTACTGGAGATTTAGCTTATGATTTTGTAAAAATAAGAGATGAGAGCGTGCGTGGTGAAAATCCTGACGTTAATGCCTTGGCATCTGTAGGGGATAATGCCGCGACAGTTATGGTTTGGAATTATCATGATAAAAATGATTTAGATGTCGCCGATGCTCAGGTTACATTAAAACTTAAAAGTATTCCGGGAAAGAAAGTCTTAGTAAATCAATATAGGATTGATCAGGAGTTTAGTAATTCCTATACACTTTATAAGCAAATGGGCTCTCCAGAACAACCTACAGCAGATCAAATAAGTAAGCTTGAACGGGCGGGGCAATTGCAGTTGTTTACCTCGCCAAAATGGCTAGATGTTTCAGGTGGTGAAATACTTTTAAATATAGCATTACCCAGACAAGGAGTAGCTTTCTTCCAGTTAGAGTTTGAATAGTGAAAGTAAACTGGTTCCCACGATAAGATAACGAAATATCGATAAAATTACATTGGTAAAAAATGGCGCAAAATGGGCGTTTTTTGATGTGTTTTGGGTGTTTTTTAAAAACAATACCTCCTTCTGAGAAATCAGGACAATCTCCTTAAAAGCAGGGGAGCTTTAAAAAACACAACTAAGCTTCCGTGGTAATAAAACTCTTAGCTTTTCGCAAATCTCTCTTTTTAAAAAACCGAAGTGAAAAATAGATTATCACCGCCAGTGGCGCGGCTACTAATAAATAGCGCAACGACATATCAAAAGTCGAGTTTATTTCGCCGGAGGCAGAGATTACATAACTGCTAACAGATGTGATGATATAGAGTAAGCCGCCCATTAAACCGCCTGCAATACCGGCATTACCGGGAAAAAACAGCATATTCTGGGTAAAATAATTAGTAAACACAAAACCAGAACAAATATGAATGATAAAGGCAAAACCAATTAATAATACCAAATTGTCAATTGCAAAACCAAGACCTATAAATGCTGCGATAAGCACCAACTGAATCATAGATACGAGACGTATTTTTTTAACAAAATTAACCGGTGTAAAGCGTTTGCTCATTATGCCGCCTATCATCCACGAGAGTCCTAGGATAAGCGTGCAATAACCTATGATTACCGAGTTGTAATTAAAGTGATGTTCTACCAAAAATGGCCCGGCGATGTTAAAAACCATGACCACAGAATAAGCAAGTCCCAGTATGAGAATTCCCAGAATAAATCCCGGGTTTTTGAGCATTGCCATATATAGTAAGCTTGTTTTTTTAAGATTGAATTTTTTATAGTTACGTATAGTCTCACCACTAAAAATTATTTCGGCAAAAAACAGGATTCCGGCATATATCGCTAGAAAGTAAAAGTTAGACTGCCAGCCAAAAAGATCTTCCAGATATCCTCCCAGAAAAGGCGCGATAATGGGTCCGCATGACCAGACGATGGTGAAGTAACTCAAGTAATGTTTTCGCTCTTTGTCATCATAAAGATCTACAAAATAAGCACGTTTTGCCACCACGATAAATGCGGTAGCAATACCTTGTATGATACGTAGAAGACTTATGATGTAAACTTCTGCAGTAAAGGTGATCGCAAGACTACTAAGAAGTAATACAGCCAGCGAAATCAACATAGGTTTTCTACGGCCTACGCTGTCTGCAACCGGGCCTACAAAAAGCTGTGAGAACCCATAACTAAGAAAAAAACAAGTAAGAGTAAGCTGTATGCTTTGTTCTGAAACGTTGAGGTTGCGTGACATAGCGGGAAACGAAGGCAAATAAATATCTGTCATAAATCCTGAAAGCGGGATAGACAGAAATGTGAGAATCGTTGCCAGTTTTTTACGTTTTGCAGAGGCGGTACGTAAATGCATAAATGGTAATAAATTTGAGAAAGCGCAAAAGTAGTTTAACCGTATTTCTGAAGCTATTAAAAGCAATAAATATTAGAGTATAGCTGCGCGCTATAATTTGCTTTAAAAACCTACTTTTTAGCCTAAAAAATCAGATTTTGGCATTAAAATTCCGAAAAGGAGGAATTGGTATAGTGTTTTTAGACAGTATTTGAATAATTGATAAAAATCCAAAGTTTTCACTTTACACGTAACTCTGCCAAGAGCGAAGATAAATTCTATAAATTAAATTTTTATAATTTGAGAATTGATCATAAACGTGTCTTGCCATCTTTCAAAGCGCTTGTCAAACTTCTCTGTAAAAATTAAGTATTGACATTTGCCTATACTTTCTGGAGTTCTGGTTACTTCAGAGAAGCTATTGCTGCCAAGCAAAAACTCGGCATCTTCAACAATGCACATTTTGAGTTTGTTTAAATTTATTCCGTTAAGAAAAAAAATCTTGTTTAATCGTTTTGGCGTAGCAATAACGATATCTGTTCCAGCATAAATCTCATCTCTTTGAGTGTCAATATTTTTCTCATCATAAGCACAATATACACGCAAATCTGTTCCTCTTATAAAAGGGTTAAAATCTGCCTCTAAATCTAATGCTGCTTGTTTATCCTTTACAAATATGAGTACTCTTGGGGCATCTTCTAATGCTCTGCCTTTTAATTTTTGAATAGCGCTTAAAACTATGCTCGTTGTTTTACCCGATCCTTT
>JBALXG010000336.1:0-3522 GCA_036961055.1 Leeuwenhoekiella sp.
CGTAGACATGGTGCGCTCCCGTCTAAAAGTGCGATCTATATTTTCATTTAAAAACGAACCCATAAATTCTGCGTTAGGTTCTATATTCTTCCACGCGGTTTTTATTTGATCAAAAGACTGGCCGGCATTTTGAGGAGCTACTTTTAAATAAGCGTATCTCATATTCCAGTTAGGTTTTAAGAAAAGCGTGAGCGGTTCAATCGCCTTGTTTAACTCCTGAAAGTTGTAATCTTTAAGTACACCTATTATTGAGTAACTTATACTATCATCAATCATAAGGTGCGCTGCTAATGGGTTTTTCTCCTGAAGCTGGCGGGCCATACTTTCATTAATTAACACAGCAAGACTGTCTGCTGCGTATTGACGATTAAATGTTCGCCCTTCTGCCAGTTTAAGATCAAGTGTCTCGGGATAGTCATAATCTACCATAAGTATATTTGTTGATACACCGCGACCTTTATATTCAAAACCCATAGAGCTGGTCATCCTGCTTCCATCTTTTCCCAGGCCTAAAATATTATTGGCAGCAGTGATTTCTAGAATTCCTCGTTTATCCTGAAGTTGGTTTCTAAGTAATTGTATGGCTTGCGCATCTGGTCTCTTTCCATTAAGTGGAAGTGATATCACTTGTTCTTTATTAAAACCCAGGTCTTTTGTACGCATAAATTCGATTTGATTTCTTAATACAAGTGTGCCACAGATCAGAAGAATCGCGATACTAAATTGAATCACCATTAATAAATTTCGCACTCTGTTTTTTCGGCTAATATTTAATTTTCCTTTTAAAGCCTGCAATGTTCCCAGTTTAGAAAGCAACAGAGCCGGATAACCGCCGGCAATAAGTGTTATTACAACTAAGCTGAAACAGAAGGTCAAAAGAACCGGCAGATTGGTAATTGTATCAAGACTGGCTTTAGTTGTAAAAAGAGTTTTAAAGGGGGCGAGAAGGAGCAGAGCCAAAGTGATTCCTATAAGAGCTGAAATAAAAAAAACAAGTACGCTTTCGCCCCAAAACTGAAAAAATAACTGACTTTTTGCTGCGCCTAAAGTTTTGCGCATTCCTATTTCGCGTAAGCGTTGTGCACTTTTGGCAATGCTCATATTGATAAAATTAACGCTTGCGATAAAAAGAATTAAAAGAGAAATTCCCAAAACCAGATAAGGCATAGTTTTATTTACCTGAGCTGTCCCGCTATCAAAACGCGCGAGATAAGTATCGGTTAGCGGTAGGAGATGAACTTGTTTGTAAATTCCCTGTGTATTAGGCTGTGCGCCGTCACGTTTTGCCGCGACCATTTCTTCTTCGTAGTGTAATTGAACAAAAGCTTTTGTCGCCTTTTCAAACTGGCTGGGATCAATACCAGACGCGAGTTTCATATAAACCTCGTGATTTTCTTTTGTCCAGTCATTAAGATAATCAGCATACGCAAAATCTGACTGATTTGCGAAATCTACCGCCAGATCAAACTTTATACTACTTTGCTCTGGCATATCTTCTATAATCGCAGAAACAGTAAAAAGCTTTTCTTCTCCGTCTGAAATCACCCTGATTGATTTGCCCAGGGCATTTTCATCGCCAAATATTTTTTTGGCAGCATATTCTGTGAGCGAGACGGCAGATTTATCGTGTATAGGATCTTGCTTTTTACCTTCAATTATGGGAAAACTAAACATAGAAAAGAAATCAGGATCTACATAAGCCACGCTCATAGATAATTCTTTCTCTCCATATAAAACTAAAACGCCTTTGCCATTATAACGTGTTATTTCTTCTACGCCGGGAACTTCATTTTTTAAAGCACCTGCAAAAGGAATTGACTTAGACGTGCTGGCTTCTGGCCCATCTGGAGTTTGGTCTGTGGTATAAACCTGGTAAAGTGAATGTTTATTTTTGTGAAATTGATCATATGAAAGCTCAAATAGCGCGTACATACTAAGTAAAATAGCCACGCCAAAGGCAACACTCAATCCCAGAACATTTAACGCGGTAAATTTTCTGTCTTTCCAAAGGTTTCTAAAAGCGATTTTGATATAATTTCTAAACATGATCGGGCGATTTTTGATTAATAAAGGAAGGTTTTCAGCCTTTTTATTCGGTTTTTATACTCTTAATTGGGTTTGCCGTTGCTGCCTGAATACTTTTAAAACTAATGGTGATAAAAGCTATTAACAGCGTGATTACCGCAGTAAGTAAATAAATCCATAAGCTGATCTCGATGCGATACGCAAAATCCTGTAACCATTTATTCATTAAATAATAACCTAGCGGAAAAGCAATTAAAAACGAAAGCAATACCAGTTTTATAAAATCTTTAGACAGTAAGGAGATTATTTGTGTAACTGAAGAACCTAAAACCTTACGTATCCCAATTTCTTTAAAACGTTGCTCTGCAGAGTAAGTGACCAGACCAAAAAGTCCCAGGCAAGCAACAAAAATGGTAATCAAAGCAAAAAGCGTAAGAATGGTTCCCATTTTTTGTTCAGCCAGATAGGTGGCATTGTAGGCGTCATCTAATATGGAATAGTAAAAAGGTTCTTTTACCTGATAATTATTCCACAAGGTATTGATATGAGAAATAAGACCAGACATATCTGCAACTTTGGTTCTTACGATCAATCCGCCGTAAGGATTGTTTACCATTATAAGCGGATCGATTTTTTGATGCAACGACCTAAAATTAAAATCCTTAACAATACCAATAACTGTAAGCAGTTGCTTACCATTATTAGTATCGCGCATCAGCGTTTTGTCTAGTGCATCTTTGCCAAAGCCCAGCACCTGTGCCGCACTTTCATTAATGATAACTTTAGTAGAATCTGCTCCAAAATCTTTTGAGAAATTGCGACCTTCAACCAGTTCCATCCCCATAGTTGAGATATATTGCTCATCAATATTATAAACAAACATCCTGCGCTGATATTGATCTCCCAGATAAATGCCAGACATGCTATTATCTGAAGTGCCGGCAGGTACAAAACTAGATTGGGTAACATTTTCAACTCGAGGATCTTTAAGAATTTCATTTTTAAAAGCAGTCTCATTAGCTCCTAAAAGGTAGGATTCAGGAAGTACCAGAATCTGATCTTTCTCATAACCCAGATTTTTACGCTGAATAAATTGCATCTGCTGGTTAACGATTATAGTCGCCAGAATAAGACCGGCAGAAACAACAAACTGAAAAACCACGAGACCACTTCTTATGCTGTTACTTTTTCCTAAACCGGAAATTTTATTTTTAAGAGCAGCGATAGGTTTAAATGAAGAAAGGAAAAAAGCGGGATAACCTCCTGCAAAAACACTAATAACTAAAATTAATAGGAGGAGAGAACCTATAACCATAGGCTGAAACAAATAATCTGCCTGTAAATCTTTCCCCGAAAGGGTGTTAAAAATAGGCAACGCCAAAACAAAAAGAATAAGTGCAAGCAGCATAGCAAGGCAAGTTGCTATAAATGATTCTGACAAAAACTGGTAAATAAGCTGTTTTTTATTAGAGCCAAGTACCTTGCGAATACCTACTT
>JBALXG010000336.1:3532-3781 GCA_036961055.1 Leeuwenhoekiella sp.
GGCGCGTTTTGATGCCGCTGCGGTAGCCAGATTCATAAAATTAATACAGGCAATAAGAAGCATAAAAAGGGCAACCGCGCCAAAAATGTAGACATATTTTATATCGCCACCTTGCTCTAATTCGGTTGAGGCAATAAAGTCTGAATGTAGATGAATATCTGTGAGAGGTTGTAAAAAAAGACCGATCTCATTTTTTTCCTTAATAAAGTCAGTAAAGCTCATCCCAATGGCATCTTGTAATTGCGGTCC
>JBALXG010000337.1:0-3778 GCA_036961055.1 Leeuwenhoekiella sp.
GCAATTTTACAGAATGAAGTGGAATTGGGGTTTATTGAAGGTCATTCTAAAAATAGAGAAATTGCGTATCACTCCTTTTTAAAAGATGAAATAGTTCTGGTGGTTTCGTGTCGTCATAAATATTTTAAAACCGATTCTATTACTCTTGATGAACTTAAAAAATTGCCTTTAGTATTGCGCGAGGAAGGATCTGGTACATTAGAAATAATTGCAGAACATCTGGGTAAAAATAATATTGCACTCAACCAACTCAATATCGCTATGAGATTGGGAAGTTCTGAAAGTATAAAGTCTTATTTACAAGCCGATAATAGTGCTGCCTTTTTAAGTATAAAAACTATAGAAAAGGAATTAAAAGCGGGAGACCTCGGAATAATTGACGTGGAAAATCTCGATCTTACACGTGATTTTTATTATATTTTTAAACAAGGTCATCAATCTGCTTTGTCTTCAATATTTTTAAATTTTATCATTCATCAGTATAACGTCTTGTTATAACAGATGTTTTTTCAGCATTTGACTTCAGAATAATTTGAAGATACTTTTACATCAGATTTAAAATAATATTGATGTCTACAGTATATAAAAATAAAAGTGAAATTGTATTCTTCGCATTACTGCTAATATGTTGCACACCTTTATTTTCTCCACCTATAGCATTAGCGGCAGGATTGATTTTCGCCCAAATTTTAAAAAACCCGTTTGAAGAAAAAAGTAATAAAGCAGTTCACTTTTTATTAAAAGTTTCTGTTGTAGGATTAGGTTTTGGGATGAATATTTTTAGCGCAATGGCTGCCGGTAAAGAAGGTTTTTTATTTACGGTAGTCTCAATTGTTCTGACTATCACACTTGGTCTTATATTGGGTAAATATTTTCATGTCGACAAAAAAATATCAGAATTGATTTCATCTGGAACAGCAATATGCGGGGGAAGTGCGATTGCCGCAATTTCACCAATAATTAAAGCAGACGCCAAACAAATATCAATAGCAATAGGAGTTGTTTTTTTACTTAATTCTATCGCGTTATTTATATTTCCTGTAATAGGCCATTACTTTCACCTTAGTCAAAATCAATTTGGGATCTGGAGCGCAATAGCTATTCATGACACTAGCTCTGTGGTGGGTGCAGCACAGGTTTATGGAAGCAAGGCACTTGAGATTGCAACAACTGTAAAACTTGCCAGAGCTCTATGGATTTTACCGGTTTCTGTTCTATTTGCAATTGCCTCTAAGCAAAGTTTAAGAACGATTAAAATCCCATATTTTATAGGTTTGTTTGTGCTGGCAATTTTAATGAACACTTATATTCCACAAGTTAGTTTTATAGCACCTACAGTTGTAGAGTTGGCAAAAATCGGGTTAACTATCACTTTATTTTTAATAGGCAGTAGTTTAACTTTTAGCTCACTTAAAGGAGTAGGTTTAAGACCGCTTTTACAAGCTATTATAATATGGGTGTTTATTGCTGTAGGATCTTTAACTATGATTGTCCTAACTATAAAATAGTATTAATTAAAAGTAGCCTGCAAATCGTTGTCTGCAGGCTACTTTTACTTTCGCTTTATGCTTAATTATTTAGATTCTGAAATCCATTTATTAATCTTTTTCTCTAATAATTCAAGCGGAATACAACCGGTTTCCAGCACTTGATCGTGATATTTACGGATGTCAAATGAATCTCCCATTTGCTCTTTTGCCTTTTCTCGTAATTCACGTATTTTCATTTGTCCTATTTTATAAGACAACGCCTGACCAGGATTTGCCATATAACGTTCAATTTCTGACGTGACTCCAGCTTCAGACTCTGCTTCATGATCTAGAGAATATTGTATTGCCTGCTCTCTGCTCCAGCCTTTACTATGCAAACCTGTATCTACAACGAGACGTACAGCACGATGCATTTCTGCACCCAGCATACCAAAATACTGATAAGGGTCTGTATACAAACCTAATTCTTTTCCTAATGATTCTGCATAAAGCGCCCAGCCCTCACCATAACCACTATACCAAAGTGTTTTTCTAAATTGTGGTAGCACTGTACTTTCTTGTGTTAATGAAATTTGATAATGATGTCCCGGTATTGCTTCATGTAAAAATAAAGACTCATCGCTATAAACATTATAGGTTTTTGCATCTGGCACCGGCACATAGAATATTCCGGGACGTGTGCCATCAAGAGAACCAGGGTTATATTCTGCACTTGCCGAATTTTCACGAAAAGCTTCTGTGCGTCTTACCTCAAAAGGCGTTTTTGGTTTTACATCAAAAAGCACTTCAAGTTGCGGCTGCATACGCTTATAAATATCATTAAAATGTGCAATAACCTCTTCTGGGGTAGAATAGGGCATAAGCTCTTTATTTGTACGCACAAAGTCGAAGAATGATTTTAAATCTCCTTTAAAACCTATTTTTTCTTTTACTTTTTCCATCTCTAAAGAAATACGTGCTACTTCATCAAGACCCAACTGATGAATTTGAGCAGCAGTCATATCTGTAGTTGTATATAATTTGATCTGATGCTTATAATAGTTATCTCCCTCAGGAATATCTGCAATGCCACTGGTTTCTCTTCCGGCTGGGAGATATTCGTTTTTCATAAAATCGTACATGTTTTTATAAGTAGGAATGATTTTGTTATTTACCATACCAGTATATTCATCTGTAAGTTGTTTTTTATCATCTTCAGAAAAGCTGTCAGGGAAATTAACTGCCGGACTATAAAATAAATTGGTCTTTAAATCAGGATCTGTCATGGCTTCCATTTGTGGAATTACCTTTACGATTAGAGATTTTGGCAAGACATAACCTTCTTTCATTCCCTCACGCATGCGAGTTTCAGCGGTTTTCATCCATTCAACAAAACCGTCAACCCGCCTGATCCAGTTTTCATAATCAGCTACGGTTTTAAAGGGTTGTGCACTTGCTCCACTTGCAAGCTGCCCCATAAAAAGATTTACAGACCACATTTGATCTATAGGAAAGTATTTTTGATTTTTAAAAGCAAGTGTTTCCAGATTAATATTGCATTCCCACAGTAAAATATCTTTTGTCATCTGCTCACTTTCAGATAAATCTGCGTTATTAAAAGCAGTTACTTTTTCTTTATAATTTTTATAGTAGGCTTTTAGGCTATCCTGATAAGCATCTGTAAGTGTATTAGGGAATTTGTCGTTAAATCTCATATCGCCAGATGTAGTAGCACTTATGGGACTTAATATTAGACCATCCTCATAATAATTATTAAGAAGCGAGTCAAATTTCATAGAATTCATTTGTTTTTCATCTGTGATTTTTTCTTTAGTACCTTTTTCTGCACAGTTGCAGAACATTATAGAAATTAACAGAATTGTAAGTAATTTTTTGAGCATTTCAAACGTTTTGATTTCATATTAAGATTTAAAAGTAGTTATAAATAGAATGTAATATTAACCTGATTTTATTTTTGTTCAATCCCATTAGAGAGATTGATGATATGGCATTTTAAGCGCACTATTATTAAGTTTTATCGATTTATTTAAGCTATATTTGACCAATATGTTAACAATTATTTAAGAAAGTGAGTTGGAAAGAAAAACAGATGGATACCGGTTTTAGCCCAGATAAGGCTATTAATCTGCATGAGCTTATAGATCAAAGTGATGAGTTAATTTTTCAATTCAGATATTCTCCTAAAACCACTAAATATTCATTTCCGTTTGCTAATAAAAAATTAGTAACATTTTTTAATGTTTCTCCTCACGAAGTACGTAATGATGCAAAGCCTTCCTTAGAAAAAG
>JBALXG010000338.1:0-3744 GCA_036961055.1 Leeuwenhoekiella sp.
CAGTAGGCGAAATTTGTGCAAACGGCATTTTCTTTGAATTAGAAGGCCAAAAAAACACTACATACTGTACACCCCCTACTGTAAAAAGAACCTTTCACGGCGATCAATGGGTAACTCTTGAAATTGATGTAAAAGATGGCCAAATATCACATTTTGTAAATGGTGAAAAAATACTTACCTACTCTAATCCTATGTATGATTCGGCAAACGAAATAGCTAAAACGTTTATTAAAAATGGTGATGCCTCTGTAAAAGATGGATATATTTCATTGCAATCAAATAGTCACCCCATAGATTTTAGAAAGATCGAGATTTTGCGTTATCAGTAAAATAGTTAATTATCATGCGTCATAAAAAACAAGTTTCATGAAATCAAGAAGAGAGTTTTTAGAAAAAATTACATTTTCTGCAATCGGTATTCCATTGTTGTATAATTCAACAAATTTATTTGCAGCTTCTGAAATCAATTATGAAGGTCCTATGCTTAGAGTCGCTATTATGGGACTTGGGAGTTATGGCACAAGAGTAGCCGAAGCTATGCAAGATTGCAAAAGAGCAAAACTTGTGGGTGTTATAAGTGGTACTCCTTCAAAAATTACCACATGGCAGAAAAAATATAACATACCCGAAAAAAACTGCTATAACTATGAAAATTTTGATGCTATAAAAGATAATCCCGATATCGATGCAGTTTATATCATCACTCCTAATGGACTTCATAAAGATCAAACGATACGTGTTGCAAAGGCTGGCAAACATGTAATTTGTGAAAAACCTATGGCTATTAATGCTAAAGAAGGTCAGGCAATGGTAGACGCCTGTAAAGCAGCCCAGGTGAAATTACTAATAGGATATCGCCTTCATTTTGAACCCAGAACACTAGAGGTTATAAACATGAGAAAGAATGGGGAATTTGGAAAAATCAAGTTCTTTCAGGGACAATCTGGCTTTAAAATAGGCGACCCCACGCAGTGGAGATTAAATAAAGAATTAGCCGGTGGCGGCTCAATGATGGATATAGGCATTTATTCGATCAATGGGTCTAGATATATGATTGGTGAAGAACCTATTTGGGTGACCGCACAAGAAACTAAAACAGATCCCGAAAAATTTAAAGAAGGTGTAGATGAGACCATACAATTTCAGATGGGATTCCCCAGCGGTGCAGTAGCTTCCTGCCTTTCGACCTATGCATTTGGCAACCTAGATCGTTTTTATCTTGATGGTCTAGAAGGTTTTGCAGAAATGCAACCATCTACCGGCTACGGCCCTATACAAGGACGCACAAACAAAGGCCCATTAACCGCTCCTATCGTTACACATCAAACTGTACAGATGGATGAAATGGCAGCTATAATTCTTGACGGTAAAAAACCAGTTGTTCCCGTCGATGGCGCAGAAGGAGTACGTGATCTTAAGATTATTGATGCTATCTATAAAGCCACTAAAAACGGTCAAAAAATAGAATTAAACGGGTAGTTTCTGTATGTTTTTCTCTGTTATTTTTTAATGTTCCTGTTTTTAGGTTTTAAAAATATTTTTATTCATAAAAAGTAAATAAATAAGACTTGGCTTATAAAGAAAAATATTTTCTCTCTGCTTTTGTTTTTATACTATTAAATTTTTCTTATTGTTTTTCACAGAATAATACGTATCCACAGTATCATTTTGACGCTCTTAAAAACAATATAACTCAGCGTGCCGTCTCCAGCATTTCACAGGACAGGCAGGGTTTTATATGGATGGGCACAAATGGGTTGGGTCTAAATAGATATAATGGGACAGATTATGCACCTTATCAATATCATGAGGCAGATAGTACAAGCCTAAGCAACTCACTTGTTCATACTACATACATTGACACCCACAACCGACTTTGGGTAGGTACCGAGACCGGAATCGATCTATATAACAGAGAACAGGACAATTTTACACATATTGACCTATTAAAAAACTCAAAATTTATAAGTATTTCGGTACAGGCGATACTTGAAGATAAAAATGGTGATCTCCTTGTAGGCACACACCAGTATGGCATCTTTAAGATTAATGCTAAAACACTACTTTCTAATAAAATAAGGATAACCGGACTTAACGAGGTAGAAAATCTGCTAATAAACAGCTTAGCGTTATTTGATAATAGAATTTTAGCTGGTACAAGCAGAGGCGTTTTTGAACTGGATGAAAAACGCGGTTTAATAAAACCCTTAGCTTTTGTAACTACTAAAGGTAAAGAAAAAATAACAGCGCCTATTAAGACAATGGCGATTGATGGCAAAGGAAGTATCTGGTTAGGGACTACTAAGCAAGGATTATTAAAGATCGACAGAAACGAAAATGGCAGATACAATATTGAACGCTTTCCCATAACTTCTAAAAGAATATTATCCCTTTTAAGCACACCCAGAAATACTATTTTATGCGGAACAGAAAACGATGGATTATTTGAACTAAACAGCAAGGGTAAAATAATAAACCATTATCTCAATAATAAATTTAATGACAATGGTGTAAAATCTAACTCTATTTGGTCTTTATTCCTGGATAATCAAGAACGCATCTGGATTGGGTACTACAATAATGGTGTAAGTGTATATGATAAGTTTTATGACAAATTTAAAGATATAGAAAGTAGACCTAATTATCCAAATTCTTTACAATCCAGCTCAGTTACCGGCATTATTCAAGATGAAACAGGTAGATTATGGATAGGTATGGATGGCGGTGGTATAGACGTTTATAATTCTAAAATAAATGTATTCACGCATTTATTAAATAATAAAAATACGATTGCTACCGGGTTAAATTCATCAGATGTCCAGACTCTGTTTAAAGATAATCAGGGAAATATTTGGGTAGGAACCTGGGATTATGGCATCTATTATTTAGAAAAAGATTCTACCCAATTTATAAATTATTCTGTTGAAAACACAAGTGGAGAAGTAGCATCTAATCGTATTTTAAGTTTTGCTCAGGATTCTCAAGGTACTATATGGATAGGAACATTTTCTGGTGGCATAGAATCATTTGACCCCAATTTAAAAAAATTCACTTCTTATGACCAAGAACCTTTTCGCAGTAAAAAAATAAGCTACAGCGATGTAAAGAAAGTTTATGTTGACAGTGATGACAATATATGGATAGGAGGAAATGCTGGTTTATTCAAATTAAAAAGAACAAATAATAAATTTAATCTTGTGGATCTATCATCAAGATTTTATAAAAAAGATAGCAAGCATACCCATAAAAGTCTGGTTATAGATATATATGAAGATTCATCTAAAAATATATGGATAGGAACAGACGTCGCAGGATTATGTCAATATGATATGAATGAAGATTCCTTTGCATGGGTAAAAGCAGAAAAAGGATTTAATAAGATAACCGTATCATCAATAATTGAAGATGCAAATGGTTTTATCTGGACTGCCGGCAATAATGGTTTGACAAAAATTGATAAAGATAGAAATACAATAAAAAATTTCTCGATTAATGATGGTTTACTAACTAATGATTTTAATAATGCTGCTTATAAAGATGAAAACGGAAAACTCTACTTTGGCTCTTATGAAGGAATCAATTTTTTTGATCCCGGTGACCTGCCTTTAAATAGAAACACGCCTTCAATTTATCTTTCAGATTTAAAGTTGTTTAATCAATCTGTTATACCTGAATCTAAAGACTCACCCCTGAATAAAATAGTCTCACAGACTAAAAAAGTAATATTCACCCATGCACAGTCTG
>JBALXG010000339.1:0-3721 GCA_036961055.1 Leeuwenhoekiella sp.
CAAAGCGGAATTCCTTTTTGTAAATGGAAACTAAAAATTAATGGTTTTGTGCTTCTCCCGCACCGCTGGGAATACGAATATTTTCTACAATTTCCTGCACATATTCAGGCGGGGCTGTGGTAAAGCGAGAAACGGTTATTGCGACAATAAAATTTAGAATCATGGCAATTGTGCCAAAACCTTCGGGGGAGGTGCCAAACCACCACTCACTTTCGGGAAGTGGTTCCAGCGAACCTATAAGACCGGTTTTAAAGCGAATCATATAAAAAAGCATAAGTGTTATTCCTACGATCATACCAGAAACCGCACCTTCCTTATTCATTCGTTTATCAAAAATTCCCAAAACTATTGCCGGGAAAAAAGAAGCAGCTGCGAGGCCAAATGCCAGCGCAACGACTGCAGCGACAAATCCCGGCGGGTAAATACCAAAAAATCCTGCAACAAGAACGGCTACAAATATGCTTATGCGGGCGGCCAATAATTCGCCTTTTTCAGTGATATCCGGCTTTAATTGCTTTTTTATTAAATCATGAGAAACAGAAGTTGAAATAACAAGTAAAAGTCCGGCAGCGGTAGAAAGTGCAGCAGCCAAACCACCAGCAGCAACAAGCGCAATCACCCAATTGGGCAGATTAGCGATTTCAGGATTTGCCAGCACCATAATATCACGATCTACATAAAGTTCGTTAGCTTCGGCGGTGCTGTTAGATACAAGACGTTCTCCGCTGGCGCCGCGGCTTTCAGTATAAATAGGTTTTCCGTCAACAGCATCACCATTTACATACTGAATTTTTCCATCATTATTTTTATCACTCCAGGCGATTAATCCCGTATTTTCCCAGTTTTTGAACCATTCAGGGAGGTTTTTATAAGCTTTATTGCTTACCGTCTCAATAAGATTTGTACGTGCAAAAACCGAAACAGCAGGAGCTGTGGTATATAAAATAGCGATAAGAAGCAGTGCTAAACCTGCAGATTTACGCGCATCTTTTACTTTTGGTACCGTAAAAAATCTAACAATAACATGCGGTAAACCAGAAGTTCCCGCCATAAGCGCTAATGTAATTGCAAAAATATCCCACGTAGATTTGCTTCCGCTTGTGTATTCTTTAAAGCCCAGTTGGGTATGTAAATTATCTAATTTTTCAAGCAAATATGTTCCATCTTCGACTCTTCCGCCCATGCCTATCTGCGGAATAATATTTCCTGTCATCTGGATTGAAATAAATATCGCCGGAACCATGAATGCAAAAATCAACACACAATATTGAGCGACTTGTGTATAGGTTATTCCTTTCATTCCGCCTAAAAGAGCAAAAGCAAGAACCACTGCCATCCCGATTATTACTCCCCAGGTAATCTCTACCTGCAAAAACTGAGAAAAAACTATACCCACACCGCGCATCTGGCCGGCAACGTAAGTAAATGAAACGATGAGCGCACAGATCACAGCTACTGTGCGAGCTGTATTAGAATAGTAACGGTCACCTATAAAGTCTGGCACGGTGAATTTGCCAAACTTCCTTAAATAAGGCGCCAGTAAAAGCGCGAGAAGCACATAACCGCCCGTCCAGCCCATTAAATAAACCGAACCGTCATATCCCATAAATGAGATAAGTCCCGCCATTGAAATAAATGATGCAGCACTCATCCAGTCTGCAGCGGTTGCCATACCGTTTGCAAGCGGCGAAACGCCACCACCTGCTACGTAGAACTCTTTTGTTGAGCCCGCTCGTGCCCAGATTGCAATCCCAAAATAGAGTGTAAAAGTTACTCCCACTAAAATCCATGTCCAGACTTGAACGCTCATTGTATTTGTATTTAATTATTGAAAAACACTATTCGTCGTAGCCGAATTTTTTATCAAGCTTGTTCATTAAATAAACATAGACAAAAATGAGAATGACGAAAACGTAAATTGAACCCTGTTGTGCAAACCAGAACCCCAGTTTAAAACCACCTAAATGAATTTTATTCAATTCATCTTTAAAAAGTATCCCGCAACCAAAGGAAACTATAAACCAGATGGAGAGTAAAATGACCAGATACAACAGATTGCGTTTCCAGTAAGCTTTTGCTTTTTCCTTTAAAGTCATTTAGAGATTTTTTAATACATATTGAAAGGCATGAAGTTAAAAATAAAATTTAAAACGTTTTCGTAAAATATGGAATGTTTAATTATTTTCTTAAAAACTAGATTATCTTTCAGCTGAAAGTGCTTTTAACAAATAGCAGGGTAGGGTAAATAGTAATGAGATTGTCTTACTTATGAATTCTAAAATACCACTATGAATACTTATAAATTATCTAATTTTCTTTTAATCTTCACCGTTCTTTTTTCAAGTGCGATCATGGCTCAGGAAGAAAATAAGGACGAGACCAAGAGTTCATATTATGAGCAGCGCGCAAGACAGGATGCTGCTTTTGAGCAATCTTATAAAGCCGAATCAGAAACGGAAGAACAAGCCTTTTGGAATGAGCAACATGACTACGAAAATGAACTAAAGAAGAAGGATAAAAAAGCTTATAAAGCATATATGAAAGGGAAAAAAGATGCTTATGCTGAACATGAAGCTCATTGTGATAGTCATTGCCATCATAGTGACCATTACCATAGTCAGGCATCATTTTATTACTATTCTAACAATTCATATTCAAGAAAACCTCAATATCATACTACTATAAATACCGGAATACGAGTAAGAACCCCGGGAATAGAAATTTCATTTTAGGAAAAACTTAGATTATAATTAAAAAGCCAGGCTTAACGACCTGGCTTTTATTTTTGGATTAAGAGATATAGGATTATAATTATTATTCTGCCAGACCGGTTTTCACCCATTTTGCAACTTGAACAGTGCGTTTTGTTTGATGTTGTATTGAGGCTATAATGGCATCATTTACATTCTCTTTTCCGGCTTTTACACTTACACCATAGGGATTACCACCAGATTCAAAAATAACCGAATCAGTATAACTAGGTGGCGCAAGAATAGCTCCCCAATGTATCATAGTTTTATAAAGTGACATTAGGGTTGTTTCCTGTCCGCCGTGCGCATTTTGAGCACTTGTCATACCACTTACAACCTTGTTTGCAAGTTTGCCGTTAAACCAGAGTCCGCCGGTGGTGTCAAAAAAGCTTTGTACTTGTGAAGGTAAATTCCCGTAACGGGTAGGGATGCTGAATATAATCGCATCTGCCCATTCCAGATCATCTAAAGTAACCTCTGCGACATCTTTTGTAGATTCAATATGCTTTTTCCAAGCTTCGTTACCGGCGATTGCTTCTTGCGGAGCAGTTTCTTTTATCTTTAATAATTTAGCCTCTTCACCTGCATCAATTGCCGATTGATAAGCCTGCTTTGCCATTACGAGATTTGTTCCTGTTGAGCTGTAGTAAATTACAGCAACTTTAATTCCCATAGTTTTATTTTTTTTTGATTACTTAGAGCATTAAAGTTATCTATTTAAAAGAGGATAATCGATTGGTTTTGGGAATGGTAGCGTTATATTTTTGCTAAAATTTGGTCTTAAAAGGCGATTTTTAGAGTAAAAGGGCAGATTTTAGTTAGTCGTTTCTTCTGAATTACTCACATTTGAAAAGTCATATTTTCTTAAAGTAGATTGCAAAATTTTCCAGTGTCTTCGAAGCTGCCTTTTTATTTCTGGAGCTTCCATTTCTTCTGAAGCTCTGTAAGCATATTTAATATAATTTCCCCTG
>JBALXG010000033.1:0-12724 GCA_036961055.1 Leeuwenhoekiella sp.
TAAATTGTTGTCATCAAAATGGGTGGTTAGAAAAATAGTAAAAATGAGATAGGCATTTATGGGTTTTAGATGTAGATTGTTTTGCCTTATTTAGGTACGGGATGAGCTGCAGATATAATAAAGCCCTTGTAATAAGCTAAAGTTTTCTTGAATAGAAGTAACCGTTTGATAAGAAGGAAACGGAAATTACATATCCTTACTAACCTGATATTTAAAAAACAAAAGACTAAAATGAAATTGCAACTTAGCCCAAACTATCTTAAACAACACTGGAAATTCATCCTGCAATTAGCATTGGGCTTACTTTCAATATTATTGGCGGTTTTTTTCATAAAACAAGAACAAGCAGAACTAGGACAGGTAAAAAGAGTATTGCAAGAGGCAAAAATCTATTGGTTATTCTGGGGATTCATCCTTATATTCTTATTTGTGGCGGTTCAAGGATTGATGTATCAATTTAGCTTTAAATCGGTAAATAAGAAAATTCCTTTTAAGGTGGGACTGTCGCTTTATTTAAAGCGCAACTTTATAAGTACGTTTATCCCTGCTGGTATGGTGACTAATGTACTTTTTTTCAATAAGGAGATTGAAGACAAACAGGGAATAGAAAAAAGATTTATTTACTATGCTTCCACCATTTTTTCTGCATGTTCCATACTTTCCAGCATACTCATCATAATACCTTCCCTGATTCTGTTGTTTTTTATGGGTGATTTAAAAGGTGACATGATTTACGGTGTCATAGGTATTTCCGTTATTATTTGTTTACTCGCATTTATTGTAATAAGTATTGTAAAAAAGGGTTTTGTTTACCACCAGATTATAAAAAGGCTTCCGTCATTGGTTATAATAATTACAGATTTACAACAACAGTCGCTTAACAAAATTCAAATAATGAAGGTTGTACTGTTATCCTTTGCTATAGAGGTGATAGGCATTGCCCATCTTTATATTGCAATGGGAGCTCTGGGCATTACTCCTTCATTAATGGTGGCCATTATAGGTTACGCTCTGGTACTAATCATTTTGATCAGTTCACCTTTTTTACGTGGATTAGGTGCTGTAGAACTGGCATTGACTTATGCCTTAACCTTGTTCAATTACAGTGCCGTGGGAGCACTTTCGGTTGTTTTACTTTTTCGTTTTTTTGAATTCTGGAGTGTTATGATCCTGGGTGTTATCGCGCTATTGTTTAAAAAAGACGGACTGTTTATGCAGCTTCTGGCTCCATTATTATTGTTATTTCTTGGTATAACAAATATATTTTCTGCCTTAACTCCAGCACTTTCATACCGTCTAAAAGTATTGAGGGACTTCATACCTTATGATGTAATTGAGGTTTCTAATACTGCGGTTCTGGTCATTGGAGTAATTCTAATAGTATCATCTGCAGCTCTTATTAAGGGCTATAAAAATTCATATTATCTTGCAATGGTGCTTGCATCAATTTCCCTGGTAGGGCATTTTTTCAAAGGGATAGATTATGAAGAAGCTATTCTGGCTGCTCTAACAATTCTGGTTCTGGCTTATCAACGTAAGACTTACTACATCAAATCTATACCGTTACAAGCCTTAAAGTGGGAGAATGCTTTAATCTTAATAGCTTCTGTACTAATTTATGGTACAATAGGTTTTTACTTGCTTGATGTAAGGCACTTCAATATCAATTTTACGTTTGTAGAGTCCATAGTAAATACCTTTAAGAGTTTTGTGTTATTAGATGAAAACCTTAAACCCCTAACTTCCCTTGGCCGCTATTTTTTATACAGTATAAATATGCTGGGTATTGCGAGTATTCTTCACTTTGTTTGGTTGCTCTTTAGGAAGCTGAAGATTAAAGCAAAAATTGATACTTCAGAAGCAATAATAGCAAAGCAACTTGTTAGGTCTTACGGCAATTCATCAATGGATTATTTTAAGACTTATGAAGACAAAGAGTTTTATTTTTTTGAATATGGTGAAGGTTTCATTTCGTATAAAACCACCTCAAGTTTTGCTGTGGTATTAGAAAATCCCGTGTTAAAGGATTTCACTCCAGAGGTTTTTATTAAAAAAATAAACCAATTTGAACGAGCTATGCTTTCTCAAAATTTAAATGTCATTTACTATAGAATTCCAGAATCATCGATTGGCATTTACGAAGCACTGAATAAAAAAACTTTGTTACTAGGGGAAGATGCCTATGTGAATTTGGAAACATTTACACTAGACGGGGGTGATGCAAAAGCTCTTCGGAATGCGGTAAACAAAATTGTAAAATCAGGCTTTATATTTAAAGTTAACAAAGCACCTCAAAATGATGCTTTTTTACAGCAATTAAGACAGGTTTCTGACAGTTGGTTGAAAGATATGGAGCGTACTGAATTAGGGTTTTCGCAGGGTTATTTCCGCGAAGGCGAACTTAAAAATCAAACTATTCTCTCTGTTGAAAATACAGAGGGAAAGATTATGGCTTTTCTCAATATTATAGAAGACAGCGTTCCGGGAGAACTCAATTTTGATTTGATGCGTAAAACAGATGATGCTCCACATGGAGTGATGGATTTTCTGTTTGTAGAAATGATGCAAAATTATAAAGAGCTAGGCTACAGAACACTTTGTTTGGGTATGGTACCTCTTTCAGGAATTGATGAGCCAGAGAATATTGCAGAACAAGTCCTGAAATTAGCTTATGAAAGAATAAAGCTGTTTAGCCATTACAAAAGTCTTCGGTTTTTCAAAGAAAAATTTAAGCCTTATTGGATAAAAGTATATGCGGCTTATGACACAGACCTGGATTTGGTTAATCTTTCCAAGGTGTTGAGTAAAGTGATGAAAGTAAAAATATAAACCGATGCAGAGGTTGCCAATAAATTATTACAATATTGCTCAGGAATGAATATATCAAAAGGGCTTGATGCCCATTTGCAACTTTGAGTAAAATAAGCTAAAATTATATCTAAAGTATTCAAAAGAAGATTCTTAAATGATTCCAAATACAAAACAAAATATTTAGTAACCTGCCCGATTTCTTTAGAATAACTAGTAAGCGAAGAATAAAAATTTCAGTGTTAACATATTTATTTATAGATAAAAAGTCGGTTTTTTACTCTGAAACAGTCATTTTTAGGGCATTTTAATCCGATTTTTAGATTTAAACCATCTCTTTTTGACTACAAATCTATGGGATTTCTAAAACGCTTCTTCTTTAGTTTTTCATAATACGATGGGCCTGAAAAATCATATGACTGCGATTAGAATTTGTTTATAAGCTATTAAGCAGTTGATCGATCAGTTGTAGGTATTTTTTAATAAGTGTTTAAGGCTAATGTCTAAGGCTTAAATTATCACTAATTCAGCACATTAAGTACGTAAAAATCCAATTGGCAATTTATTAAATATTGCAATGCATAGTCACTAGTTTTTAACGAGTTTTTTGAAAAGTCCATGCCCAAGGGGTTGTTATTCATTTTTCTGAAATTTTTATATGCCAAACTAGCGGAGAAAGATTAATTGTAAAAAAGGCAAAATATCATATTCTCTTTACCATCATAACTTATAATCTCTCAAAAGATGATATATATCATATTCTGAGAGATTATAAGTCCCTAAATTTCAGTATTATAAATATCACCATAAAAATTTATATGGAATTACAGAACTGTTCAAATATATCGATGAGATATCTGAAAAAGATTCAGGAATCCATAGTGCCACCGCAGGAATAAATTTAAAAACCTGATTAAGCGAAATAGTAAGTTTTAATTATCCTGTAGATACCAACATTTGAAAATAATCATTTAATGATAAACGTCACCAAAGAAAATATTTCTAAAAAATTACAATACGGAAAGATTATTTCTGTACGCGGTAGTGTGGTAGATGTGCGGTTTGAAAATAATCTACCAGCTGTGTATACGGTTTTGCGTTCGGGAAAGGACAAACAAATTGTGATTGAAGTTTTGGCTCAATTAGATGAATTTACTGTTCGCGGTATTGCCTTAAATCCTACCCAGGGACTTTCCAGAGGAATGGTTGTAGAAACCGAAGGTAAGGAGTTGACCGTTCCGGTGGGAAAGCATATCCTTGGTAGAATGTTCGATGTTTTTGGAAATACAATAGATCATCTCGATCCGCTTCTTAAAAGTGAGCAACGTAATGTACACCAGTCGCCACCACCTTTATCAAAAAGAGCAGTCAAAGCTGAAATTTTTGAAACAGGTATTAAAGCTATTGATGTCCTGATACCCTTAGAACGAGGCGGAAAAGCAGGCCTTTTTGGTGGAGCGGGTGTAGGCAAAACCGTTTTGTTAACCGAAATCATCCATAATATGGTGGGGCATAACAATGGCGTAAGCATGTTTTGCGGTATTGGCGAGAGATGCAGAGAGGGCAACGAGTTGTACAATGCCATGAAAGATGCAGGTTTGCTTAAGGATATGGTGATGCTTTTTGGGCAGATGAATGAACCACCCGGAGCACGCTTTCGGGTAGGGCATGCGGCATTAACTATGGCCGAATATTTTAGAGATGATGAGCATCGGGATGTATTGCTATTGATCGATAATATTTTCCGCTTTATACAAGCCGGGATGGAAGTTTCTGGTTTAATGGGGCAAATGCCTTCACGACTGGGTTATCAACCCACCATGGGAACCGAGTTAGCAGAATTAGAAGAGCGCATTGCCTATACTAATACTGGAGCAATTACATCTATACAAGCGGTTTATGTACCTGCAGATGATTTAACAGACCCCGCGGCGGTGCATACATTTTCTCATCTTTCGGCTTCAATTGCGCTTTCGCGAAAAAAAGCCAGTGAAGGTTTATATCCATCTATAGACTTGCTGCAATCTAACTCTAAGATGACCACACCAGGAATTATTGGGCAAAAGCATTATGATCTCGCTCAGCAAATTCGGGAAACTCTCGCGCAGTATGAAGAATTAAAAGACATCATTTCTATGCTGGGTATGGAACAGTTATCTGTGAAAGATCGGCTGGTGGTAAATCGTGCCAGAAGAGTAGAACGCTTTCTTACACAGCCCTTTTTTGCTACAGAACAATTCAGCGGCATCAAAGGGAAACAAGTGAGTTTAAAGGATGCTTTAGACGGTTGTGAGCGCATTCTGGCAGATGAATTTAAAGATTATCCTGAAAGTGCTTTTTATATGATAGGCTCAATTGATGAAGTGAAAAAACCGGCAAAAGATGATGAAAATCGGACTAAAAAGGCGAAAAAAGAGGAGAAAACGGAAAAAGATAAAAAACCGGAGTTGATAAGGACTCCCTAGTAAACACATAGAACAATAAATAGAACAAATAAAAATGAACCTTAAGATCCTGCTTCCATATAAAATATTTGCAGACCTAAATGACGTGAGCCGTATTATTATGGAAACCGGTGAAGGTTCTTACGGCTTATTGCCAAACCGGTTAGACTGTGTGGCGGCTTTGGTTCCCGGTATTTTAACCTATGAGACTAACAGCAAAACTGTGCATTATGTTGCGGTAGATGAAGGGGTGATGGTAAAAGCTGGTGCCGAAGTCTTAGTATCTGTACGTAATGCGGCTGGAGGGACAGATCTGGGAAAATTGAGCGACCTCATAAAAAATGAGTTTAATAAGCAAGATGAAAAAGAACGCGAGGCAAAAACAGTAGTAGCCAAACTGGAGAGAGGCTTTGTATACAGCTTTGATAAATTTCGGGATCATTAAAAATGGAATCTACTTCAAATAAAAACCAGAATTCATTTAGCGAGGAGATTGCTAAAAAAGAAAAACGAAAGTTAAAGGCCTTACGCAAAAAAAACGGTGTCTGGTTTGGTTTAGGAATGATGGGTATGGTGGGCTGGTCTGTAGCTGTTCCTGCTTTGCTGGGAGCTGCTTTAGGATTGTGGTTAGATAAAAGCCATCCACAATCTTTTTCCTGGACATTGACTTTTTTGATGACAGGTATTATAACAGGCGGAATTATCGCCTGGTACTGGGTACAAAAGGAAGATAAAGAAATACATAACGATAAAGACGATAACGATGAATGACATTGGGATAATGATAATCGCTTTTGTGACAGGTGCTGCACTGGGAGTTCTATTTTTCGGCGGACTTTGGATTACCGTAAAAAAAGCGGTGACTGCTAAAATACCGGCGCTTTGGTTTTTTGGAAGCTTCATTTTACGCATTAGTATTACACTAAGTGGTTTTTATTTAATCGGCGCGAAAAACTGGCAAAGGCTTATCCTTTGTTTGTTAGGATTTATGATTGCCAGATTTGTGGTACTTCGAGTTACTAAAAACCAGGATGCTAAACAATTGAATCTAAAAAAGAAAGAAATATATGGAGCTTAGTCCTGATCAAACAATTTTCTGGGAATATGGTTTTATTACCATCAACCTAACTCTGGTTACGACCTGGGTCATTATGCTGTTACTAATTGTTTCAGCAGCATTCCTTACACGAAGATTAAAAAGCGATATCCAAATTTCCCGCTGGCAATGTTTTCTGGAAATGATTGTAACGACAATCAATGCTCAAATTAAAGAAGTGGGTTTAAACAAACCGCAAGAGTATATCGGCTTTATTGGTACCTTGTTTTTATTTATAGGAGTTTCTAATATCTGCATCATTTTTCCTGGATATACACCGCCAACTGCCTCACTTTCTACAACTGCGGCTTTGGCGTTGTGTGTATTTTTTGCTGTTCCGTTTTATGGCATCAGCAAGAGTGGAATATTGGGATATCTCAAATCTTACCTGCAACCTACCTGGATTATGCTTCCGTTTAATCTCATCAGTGAAGTTTCGCGCACTCTCGCACTCGCTGTACGCTTATTTGGCAACATTATGAGCGGTGGGATGATCGTCGCGATTTTGTTAAGTATTTCGCCATTTATTTTTCCTGTAATTATGAATGCGCTTGGCTTACTCACTGGTACCGTGCAGGCTTATATTTTTAGCATTCTTGCAACTGTTTATATAGCAGCGGCAGTACAAAATACCAAAAAACCAAAGTCATCAAAAGTAATAACCACTAAATAAAACTATAAAAATGGACAGTACAACTTCAATTGCCATCGCTTCAATTATTACTGCCGGACTTACAACCGCCATTGGTTGTATGATGCCAGCATTGGGAGAGGGTAAAGCCGTATCTTCAGCCTTAAGCTCGATTGCACAACAGCCCGACGCGGCACCTACCATTACAAGAACCTTATTTGTGGGGCTCGCAATGATCGAGTCTACCGCAATATACTGTTTTGTGGTTGCGATGATACTCATTTTTGCAAATCCGTTCTGGAACCACATTATCGCCAATTAAAACGTTATGAAAATAAACTGGTTCACTGTAATAGCACAGATAATAAATTTCCTCATTTTGGTGTGGTTGCTCAAGAAATTCTTGTACAAGCCCATTATGAATGCGGTTAATGACAGGGAGAAAAAAATTACTGATGAACTGAAAGATGCGGATGCGCAAAAAGTGACCGCTCAAAAGGAAAAGGAAGATTTCAAGAAGAAAAATGAAGATTTTGATCGATATAAAAAAGGATTGATGGATAAAGCGGTTAGTGATGCTAATACCCAAAAGCAGCAATTAATCGATACGGCAAAAAAAGAAGCAAACAAATTGCGTTCTACATTAGAGAAGGCAGCCAAAGAAGATCAGAAAAACGACACTGAGGCAATTGCTCAAAAATACCAAGGCCAGGTTTTTGCGATGACCCGCAAAGCCCTTATCGATATGGCCTCGATAAGTTTAGAAGAACAAGCTACAAACACATTTATTAAGCGTTTAAAAGCATCTACAGGAGAGGAGAAAGAGCAATTGGGAGATGCGTTTAAGTCTAATACCAATACGGTTTTGGTACGAAGTACTTTTGACCTTCCGGTAAAACAACAACAAAAATTAAATGATGCCGTAAATGTAGTGCTCAACGCTAAAACTGAATTACAGTTTAAAACAACACCGGAACTCATAAGTGGTATTGAGCTTTCAACAAACGGTTATAAAATGGCTTGGAGTTTTTCAGAATACTTAAATGCTTTAGAAGAAAATATCTCTGAAACACGGACAGATAAAGCGAAAGAAACGAAGAAAAAAACGGATGCCAGCAATTAAAATGAATACAAGCACAAGCAACATAGCCCATCTAGCTGAAGGTATAAAGAACTTTAGCTTTTCTCTGAAACCCCGAGAGTTTGGGTTGGTCACCAGTGTGTCTACCGGCATCGCGAAAGTTTCCGGACTTCCAGGTGTAGGATTTGAAGAACTGCTAAAATTCAAAGGTGGGCTTTATGGTATTGCCTATAATCTGGATGAAGATGAAATAGGTGTTATACTTTTAGGTAAAGATTCTTTGCTCAAAGCCGGCGATGAGGTTGAGCGCACTGGGAGGGTAATGGATATTCCTGTAGGTAGAGGCTTAATTGGGAGAGTGATCAATCCTTTGGGTCAACCTATTGATGACAAAGGTCCTGTGAATTACAGTGATCGTTTGCCTATTGAGCGCCCGGCACACGCAATTATGGATCGAAGTGCTGTTGCCGTCCCTTTACAAACAGGAATTAAAGTGATTGATGCCTTGATCCCCATTGGTCGTGGTCAACGTGAATTAATAGTGGGAGATCGCCAAACCGGCAAAACGGCAATTGCGATTGACACTATTCTCAATCAGCACGATAAAAATGTGCTTTGCATTTACTGCGCTATTGGGCAGCGAGCGTCGGCGGTTGCAAAAGTGATTGCCAACCTGCAGGAAAAAGGTGCTATGGAATATACTGTTGTGGTGGTGGCAGAAGGTAATAATTCACCAGGGATTTCATACATCGCACCATATGCGGCAACAAGTATTGCAGAATATTTTATGGAAGCTGGTCGTGATGTGCTTATTGTTTACGATGATCTTACGCATCACGCCCGGGCGTATCGTGAACTCTCCCTATTGCTGAGAAGACCTCCGGGACGGGAAGCATTTCCTGGTGATATATTTTATATCCACTCCAGATTGTTAGAACGTGCAACGCATCTAAGTGACAAATTAAAAGGTGGCTCTCTTACCGCTTTGCCCATTATTGAAACTGAAGCTCAGAATATTTCGGCCTATATACCAACTAATCTGATTTCAATTACCGATGGTCAGCTTTATTTATCTCCCAAACTTTTTGAGTTGGGTATTTTACCAGCGGTAGATGTAGGTAAATCAGTTTCTCGGGTAGGAGATAAGGCGCAATTGGCGGCCTATCGCGCCATTGCAAAGCTGAAATTAGAATATGCACAATTTGAAGAACTAGAAACTTTTGCTCGTTTTGGAACAAGACTCGATGAAAGCACTAAAAAAACTATCGCGCACGGAAAACGTATTCGTGAATGCCTTAAACAACAAGAGCTTCAGCAATTGACGGCTTCAGAACAAATTGTGATTTTACTGGCATTAAAAGCAGGTCTTTTAGATACGATAGCTATCGAAAAAATTCAGGAGGCAGAAAATGCACTACTTAAAGAAATCACCCAATTTCCTGACGAAATTATTCAGCGTATAATTTCAAATGAAAAGTTAAGCGAGGAAGACAGCAATGCAATTTTAAAAATAGCTAAAACAGTACTAAAACCTCTTCTAAACGGACTAAAATCAGATTTACCTGAAAACTAATGGATACTTTAGAGAATTTACGTAGCAAGACCGAAGGAGCAAAAGATCTAAAATCTGTTGTGAGTGCTATGAAAGCTATGGCAGGCTCTAATATTGTACAGTACGAGACTGCTGTTAGTTCGCTTGAAGATTATTACCACACTATTGCTTTAGGGATTATCGGTTTTTTTAAAGCAGAACAAATAGAGGCAATTCTTGAAACTAAACAGTCAAACAGAACTCAGGAAGAGGTAATCTGCGCTATTGTTTTTGGATCAGACCAGGGTCTTGTAGGGCAGTTTAATGATTCGATGGCAAATTTCGTGTCAAAATCGCTACTAGCACTACCGGGGAAAAAAGAAATTTGGGTAGTTGGCGAGCGTGTTCAGTTACTATTAGCAGATGAAGGTTTTAAAATCTCAAAACTATATCCCGTTCCCAGTGATATCAACGCGGTCACACCTCTTGTTACCGAAATTTTAAACCAAAGCCGTGAAAGTCGACAAAAAAACGGAATAGATACATTTTATATTTTTCACAATCAACCTAAATCAGATTCAGGTTATATCCATGTAATGCAGCGTTTTTTACCTCTTGATTCAACATGGAAAAATACTTTGCAGCAAATAGAATGGCCTACAAAACTACTTCCGCAGATTGCGGGAGCCGCAGAGCCTACGCTGACCGTCTTAATTAATAACTATCTTTTTACTTCGCTGTTTAAAGCCTGTGTTGAATCCTTAGCGAGCGAAAATGCAAGTCGGTTAGAAGCCATGCAAAGAGCAGAAAAAAACATAAGTGATCTGCTCGATGATCTTAATAAAAAATACCACCGCTTGCGACAGAGTTCTATTGATGAGGAATTATTTGACGTGGTTTCGGGATTTGAAGCATTAAACAAAACATCTCATAAAAACTAATTATGAAAAAGAAGAATATCACAACCTTGTTTCTTGACATTGGCGGCGTATTGCTTTCTAATGGATGGGCACACGACTTCAGACATCGGGCTGCAGAAAAATTTAATCTGGATATTTCAGAAATGGAAGAGCGTCATAAAATTGTATTTGGTCTTCATGAAGAAGGAAAAATAACATTGACCGAATATCTAAATCGCGTTGTTTTCTATAAAAATCGGGATTTTACTTTTGATGAATTTCGTGACTTTATGTTCTCTTTAACGACACCCAACTTAGAAATGATTGCATTTATAAAGCAATTAAAATTGAAATACGGTTTAAAAATAGTTGTTGTAAGCAATGAATCAAGGGATCTCAATGCATACCGGATACATAATTTTCAACTAAATGATTTTGTAGATTTTTTTATATCCTCATGTTTTGTTCAATTAAGAAAACCCGATAAAGCAATTTACCAAGTAGCAATAGACGGTGCCCAGGTACCTATTGATGAAATAGTATATATAGATGATGTGCAAATGTTTGTGGATGTTGCAACAGATTTAGGCATTACCAGTATTAGACATATTGACTATTTATTAACCAGCAAAGCGCTTGCAGAGATGGGATTACCATTAAGTTGATGGTAGACGTATGATTTTTACAACTAAACTTAATAATAGGATAAAGCAAATTAAGCTTTAACAATGTACCTTTTCTAATCAATAATTGAAATGCTGATGCAGACCCAAAAGATACTTAATGACTATGTCATAAATGAGCAACTAATAAATTAAGAGAGATTATTAATAGATCATATAAAACAAATAGTATGGAAGCAGAATTGATAAATACAGCAGTAGGAGCTTTATCTCCTGAACTTCTTAACAAGATAAATGCATATTGGCGTGCGGCTAATTATTTGTCTGTAGGACAGATTTATCTTTATGATAATCCACTTTTAAAGGAGCCTTTAAAGCTGGATCACGTTAAACCTCTGGTTGTTGGGCATTGGGGTACTACACCAGGGCAAAATTTTATTTATGTTCATCTTAACCAGGTTATTAAAGAATACGATCTTGATATGTTTTACATAGCTGGGCCGGGTCATGGTGGCCCCGCTTTAGTAGGAAATGTTTATCTGGAAGGTTCATGGAGTGAAGTGTATCCCAATGTTACACAAGATGAAGCGGGGTTAAAAAAACTCTTTAAGCAATTTTCATTTCCCGGCGGAATTTCCAGTCACGTCGCACCTACAACGCCTGGGTCTATTCACGAAGGCGGGGAATTAGGGTATTCATTAAGTCATGCTTTTGGAGCAGCCTTTGATAATCCTGGATTAATTGTCGCTTGTATCATTGGCGATGGTGAAGCAGAAACTGGTCCTTTAGCCACTGCCTGGCATTCTAATAAATTTTTAAATCCTATTTCTGATGGTGCGGTTTTGCCTATTTTGCATTTAAACGGATATAAGATCAGTAATCCAACGTTGCTGTCGCGTATAGAACATGATGAATTAGAACAATTTTACCGGGGTTGCGGATGGTCACCTTATTTTGTAGAAGGGGATGATCCCATGACAATGCACAAATTAATGGCAGTTGCTACAGCTCAGGCAATTGAAGATATTCAGCAAATACAGAGCCATGCACGAAACCACAATGACAATACGCGCCCGCGATGGCCTATGATAATTTTACGTTCGCCCAAAGGCTGGACCGGTCCTAAAGAAGTTGATGGCGTGTTAAACGAAGGTACTTTTCATTCGCATCAGGTGCCAATATTGGTAGATGCAGATCATCCACAACATGTGGAACAGCTGGAGCGCTGGATGAAAAGTTATAAACCCGAAGAACTCTTTGATGACAACGGGCGCTTGATTCCAGAACTTAAGGAACTGGCTCCTAAGGGTAACCGCAGAATGGGTTCCAATCCACATACAAACGGGGGAGGTCTTTTGCACGATTTGATTATGCCCGATTTTCATGAGCATTCGTTAATTATTCCTTCTCCGGGTGCGGTTATGGGACAAGATACCATGGTTTTAGGTAAATTTTTGAGAGATGTGGCTACCCTAAATAAGCATCAGCACAACTTCCGAATTTTTGGTCCGGATGAAACAGTTTCCAATTTACTGGGCGCTATTTTTGAAGCTACTAACAGACAATGGGAAGCGCGAGAGCAAGAAAATGATGAGTTTTTAGCTCCTACGG
>JBALXG010000340.1:0-3714 GCA_036961055.1 Leeuwenhoekiella sp.
GGTCGCTTACGGTGATTTTTACCAGAACCCCATAAATGATTATTTAAAATATAATACAGACTTTAAAGCTCAAAAAACACAACATTATATATTTAATTATCTATATACCGGCGATGGGACGATTTTTAGGGCAGAAGCTTATCGTAAAACCTATGATAAACTCGTGACTTTTGATACAGAAATGGCGTTGCCGGAAAGTAATTATGGGAACAACGGCGACGGCTATGCACAGGGAATTGATCTATTCTGGAGAGACAACAAAAATATTAAGAATACAGATTACTGGGTAAGTTATTCCTATCTGGATACGCAGCGTGATTATCTCAATTATCCCGTAGAAAGCATACCTAATTTTGCGCAGAAACATAACCTTTCGCTGGTAACAAAATACTGGATTGAAGATTGGAAAAGTCAGGTAGGATTCAGTTATCAATTTGCTAGTGGCCGCAGTTATACAGATTATAATCAACCCGGTTTTTTACAGGCCAAAACTAAAAGCTATAACAATTTAAGCATCAACTGGGCTTATTTATTGAGTCAGCAAAAAATATTGTATTTCTCAATACAAAACGCATTGGGTTTTAAAAATGTGAACGGATATCAATATGCAGACACGCCTGATATGAATGGATCATTTAACCGGAGAGCGCTGCGTCCTTCTTCAGATCAATTCTTTTTTGTTGGTTTTTTCTGGACGATCAGCGATGATAAATCGAGCAATCAGTTAGATAATTTGTAGTAAAACAGCGATTTTTAATGAATTTGAGCTGATTTTTATTTAGACTAAAAGCTGATTTATGCCAAAGAAATGCCGATTTTCAGCTGTTTTGGGTAGATAATAATTGTGAAATTATTGACTGAAACATTTGCATTCCGGTTTCAATAATTCCTTCTGGAAAGTCATAATCGGCATGATGAAGAGCTGGGCAATTTTCACCACTTCCTAACCCAAACATTGCAGCTTTGTGATTTTTTGAAAACCAACCGAAATCTTCTCCAAATTTAAAAGCTTCATCTCTTTTTACAATTTCAAGCTTATTGGTTTTTGAAGCTTCCATAACAATATTTCGGCAAAACTCATCATTAACCGAAGCAGGAAAATAATCAAACCAATCAATAGAAAATTCAAGTTTATATTCTGAACAAACGTCACTAATGATACTAACAATTTTCTTTTGAAGTATTTCCATTTCTGCATCGTTCCAAGTGCGAATGGTGTAATGTATTTCTCCAAATCCGGGTGAAATTCCATATGATTTCTCGCCCATTAAAATATGAATAGGAGTGAGCAGTGCAAAATGATTACTTGATGTTTTGGCAACAACCAGTTTATTGAGTCGGTTGATTATTTTGGCTAAAGCCAAAGTGGGATTTATTCCATTTTCTGGTTCTGAGGCGTGGGCCCGTTTTCCGGTTAAAGTTGCAGAAAAACTGCAAACGGTAGCCGAAAAATGGGTTGTTGGAAGAATAATTGAATGCAACTTTTCACCCGGAATATTATGCAACGCAAAAACATAATCGGGTTTTAGCTTTTCAAATTTAAGATCATCTAAAACTGCTTTTGCTCCTTTCCCGGTTTCTTCCGCCGGCTGAAAAAGCAGTATTATCTTTCCTTTTTTGAAATGTTGTTTTTTAATCCAGAATATCAATCCGGCGACAATTGCCATGTGGCCATCATGACCACATTTATGTGAAATATTTTCAAAAGCCGAGCGATGGTCAAAAGTATTTGTTTCAGAAATAGGTAAGGCGTCCAACTCGCAGCGTATCATCACAACCGGACCGTTATCTGAAAAATTGTAAATCGCGGCTAAACCATTACCACCAATGTTCTCAATAATTTCAGTGGGATTATGGGCATTTATAAACGCTTTAATTCGCTTTGCGGTATTGATTTCTTTTCCTGATAATTCAGGATTTTGGTGTAAGTCCTTGCGTAATTTTTTAATTTTATTAAGCATCAATAAACGATAGTTCAGGATTTACTTAATGAAAATTGACTTTGATAACATCGCATGTACGCCTACATTTCCATCAACTAATTGTGTGATATTCACATCTACGGCAACGCTGCAAAGCATATAAGCATCTGCTTTGTTCATATTTTTTTGGGTCATTAAATATTTAATCATTTCACGTACAGCGATATGAGTCGCCGCATTAAGATCTCTGTCGCAGCCCATTGTAATTATATGTGTAGCAGTTTCTGCCATAGGCCAGTCTAGTTTTTTGTTTTTGTGTACAATAAACTGAAGTTTGCCTTTTAAAGAAGTTTCAATTGCGGTAATATCTACTTCGCCATTTCCCTGCGCTGCGTGGCCGTCACCAATTTCAAATAAGGCGCCTTTTACAAAAACCGGAATAAAAAGGGAAGTCCCTTCTACAAGTTCTTTATTATCAAGATTACCTGCATGCATCCACGGTGGAGCACTGTTCCATCTTCCAGCTTCAGCTGGCGGCGCAACGCCCATACTGCCAAAAAAAGGATGAAGCGGAATCTCAATACTATCATTAAAATGACCTATCATTTTCTCCTTATCCAGGGGAATAATCCGAATTTTTCGCTCAAAAATCTCGTCAGATAAAAATCCGCTTTGGCCTATCGCATTATAACCGTAAGGAATCGCCAGCTCAATAGATTTTACTTTTACTTCAAGCACATCGCCCGGCTCTGCACCATCAATATAAATTGGTCCGGTTAAAATATGCCCGCCGGGACCACGATCTTCCATCACCTGAACATCACGAAGTTCTTTCTCAACATCTTCAGGAGCGACACCCGCACCTTCCAGTCTTTCAGGATTAGAGGTGATTAAGGTGTGTACATTTATAAAATCGCCCGACTTTACTGTGAGTACCGGTTTTGTTTCAGACCAGTAATTTCCCCAGGCAATTGTAGTGGGCGTTGGGTTTAAGATATAGGGATTTTTTTCTGTGCCTTTTTCCTGTGCCCAAAGCGAAACAGAAAATAATAATAAGCCGGCAAAAGCCGAAATCTTGAGTTTAGAGAGGTTTTTCATGATTGGGTGATTTAGAACTTATTTTATCTGAAAATGTAAAAAGATTTAGAATGAGTTGACTAAAATCCGACAGCAGTGTCATCGCCCCGTCTATCGGCTCCACCTTCCAGTCGGCCATCAGGTAAGACTAAAACGCCGTCTACTTTACCAAGAATCACAGAATTTTCCTGTCTTATATTATACCCTTTTTGCGAAAGACTGTCCAGCATTGCATTGCCAAATGCGTCTGGCTCAAAAGTAATCGTGTCTGGTAACCACTGGTGGTGAAAACGAGGAGCATTTACCGCTTCCTGCATAGTCATATTAAATTCGGCTACATTAAGAATGGTCTGTAAAACTGAAGTTATAATAGTAGAACCGCCCGGCGTGCCAACGCTCATCCATAATTTACCGTCTTTTTCAACCAGCGTAGGCGTCATAGAACTTAACATGCGTTTTTCTGGAGCGATGCTGTTTGCTTCGGCACCTATTAAACCAAACATATTTGGTACTCCTGGTTTGGCGCTGAGGTCGTCCATTTCATTATTTAAGAAGAACCCTCCTTTTTCTACATAAACTTTAGAGCCATACGCTCCATTTAAGGTTGTAGTAACTGAAACGGCATTACCAAATTTGTCGATAATAGAGTAATGAGTGGTTTCGTTACTTTCATAACCAATAATATTACCATGAGAAATGGAGGATGATTTAGTGG
>JBALXG010000341.1:0-3709 GCA_036961055.1 Leeuwenhoekiella sp.
AATCATTCTATTAAAAATGCGTTATAAAAGAAAACGCTTAGTAAAGCATTAAAAACTTTAACCTTTCAATCGATATAGTTATTTAAATATTTAAAGATTACGTCTAAATCATCCACTGGTACCTTCAACATACTGTCTCTTAATTATAGCATAAACATACTAAAACGTTTTAGTTTTTCAAAACTTGTATTGGTTTTTAGAATAAATACTCTTATGTTGCGGAAGCATTAGAACTACCTTCTACTTATATTATAGCAATTGCTATAGTTGTGATGGCTTGCTATTTATTAATGTTATAAAGAATATTACATACGAAAAGTTTAAATCTTTCACATTCCTGAAAGTTCTATTTCTAATGGGTTTTTAATAATTTGGACTTGTTTGCTTAACAGGCTGTCCCAATCTTCAACCGCTTCAACTTGTCCACTTTTCTTCCATGCAAATCCCGCGTAATATGTAAGTGTCTTCTGCGGCTTGGTGACAATTAAAATATTACTTTGATCGGGAACTTCACTTTTATAAGCCAACGAAGAATCAACTACCTCAGGGTTAATTACCACTCCTTCCCCAATAAATGAATCGTCTATAGCTTCCCAATACCTAAACCATCCCTCCTTTTCCTGTAACCGGTATTCACCTTCATTTTCATGCAAACTAATGCCAATCGTATAATTAGGGAGAGAATCATTTGCTATAAGATCTATTTCAAATTTTGAAAAATTAGATCCCAGATCTAATGTGATCCTTTTTGTCTCGTGGATCTCATAAGGGCTCCATGGTTTATAGGTGAGTTCAAACACCGTACGTAAAGGTCCATCTGCAATAGTCTTATAACCGGTAAAGTTTTTTGAAACATATAAGCTATCATCTTTCCATACTCCTATTCCTCCAGTACCGCGGGAATTGCCCACATGATAAGGATCATAACCTTCCCCATGATCTTTATGATAATATCCCGGATTCTTTAAATGCCCCGCATACCACTTATTGATGATAGTTTTTTCAGTTCTTTTTAACCACAAATCTATACCGCTGGAGAGTGTGCTTCCAGCCACACCTGCCAAAGCTTCTTTTTGGCCTGTGGGACCATATGTTCTAAAAGCCACCTTATCGTTTTCCCAGGTATAATCATCTGTACGTTCTGGCACAAAACGAGAATAGGCTACTACATCGCTCTTAGGTTCTACAACGGTACTATCTATGACAAGGAGGTAGTTTGATTTTCCGTTTGCAGGAACCTCAGCTTGAAACAAAATTGCATCATTTTTACCGTCTGTATTAGTATCTATAAACTGGGTTCTTTGATAGTTTTTACTTCGAGTATCCTGAATATGCAGGTATTTAATATCATCTTTATTTAAACCTTTTAGGTCTTGAAATGGGATTGAAACAATTTCTTTTCTTTCAAAATCTAAATTGTTGCTTACTTGCACATGCATTGGGTTTTGTTGAGAACAGGAAGTCATTGCAATACTTAGGAAAAATAAAATCATGTATCTATTCATCTCATAAAATTTAAAATTATTCTGCTTCAAATAACACTACTACATTGATAGCCACAAGTAAAATTGACAACTATTAATGTAGTGGTGCAATTCCTTTTAAGGTCGGTATAACTTCTTTTATAGCCCCGTCATTAGTAAATTCTAAAGAATCTATGCAAACTTCCCGGTTATAGCCTGCAGAATCTCCCATGGTAGCACCTTTAGGCCGTGTAAATCTGTGATAAATTAGATACCATTCATCTTTATGCGGTACTTTAATAACAGAATTATGACCTGTCGCAAATATTTTTTGAGACTCATTTTTCTGAATTACGATATTATTTTCCGGAATTTTTAAAGGTCCCCGAGGATTATCTGAAGTTGCGTAACGCACTTTATAATTAGGACTTCTGGTATCATCTTCAGACCATAAGAAATAATATATTCCATTTCTTAAAAAAACTTCCACACCTTCCCTAAATGTAGCGTCTGGAGTAATAACTTTTAAAGTTCCTTTTTTTATAGAAACCATGTCATCATTTAACTCTACAACTGCTAAAAACCCATTTCCCCAATACAAATAATTTTTACCGGTTTTAGGGTCTGAAAAAATATCCGGATCTATATTTTGACCATTTTTAACACCTTCGGGCTTCTCTGAAATTAGTGGCGATCCCGAATCTGTAAATGGCCCTGTAGCACTATTAGATGTTGCCACGCCTATTTGCTGAGCCGCGCAAAAATAATAGAAGTATTTATAGCCTCCATCTATTTTCTTCTCGATCATCGTGGGTGCCCACGCATTTCGGCTTGCCCATGTAACATCTTTTTTAAGATCTAAAATAACACCTTCATCTTTCCAATTGACAAGATCTTCAGAAGAAAAAGTTTTAAAATAAGTTCCGGACCAGCCGGTAAATCCATCGCTGGTGGGATATAAATAATACTTTTTAGTTTTTTCTGAATAAATAATCTCAGGGTCTGCATAATAGCCTTCCAGCACAGGGTTATTGGCGATTTTTGCGGTTATTTGGTAGGTTTTTACCAAGTTTAGGCCGTTTTTTAGAGTATAAGAAACAGACCCTTTTGTAAAATCCTGCGCTCCTTCAGGTGAAATTTTAATTCCCGGCAGAACGTCTGGCATTGGATCAAAATTAGATAAATCTGTTCCCTGAATTACAGGCAGATAAACACTATTTACCTCAGCATCTATAACAATATTATTGGTTTTGATCGCCTCATTTGAAGCTCCTAGAAGAGAAGAAAGACCATCTGAAGGAAATTGATTCATTAAACGCTGTAGCTCTTCTGTAGTAATAGGGAGAACTGTACCATGCCTGGGGTGAAAATTCATTGAGATATTTTCATCAATAACTTCAAAATTCTTTAAATCTGAACTTTTAGTAAATTGATAATTTCCATCCATATAAACATCATACATAAGAATGTAGTCTTCTGAATTATTCAGCTTAAATACACTCGATCCCTCTACTGCTTTGTCAGTCTGGTCAACATTCCCGGCTTCGGCCTTATAACCAGACGTCAAAGTATCTGAAATAGCAACTTTAATTCCCTTATCACTATCACCTTCGGTTTTATAAAAAAGATAAAACTTGTCATCTTTAATTATTATATCACCATCTATAGCTGCTTTTTTATTCGGATTAAAAAACAACTGTTTTGGCGCTGTTTCAAGACCGGTAAAATCTTCGTTCACGTACGCATAGTAAATCTTATCATAACTATCTGCCGATAACATTGAAAAATAAACCATGTATTTATCTTCAACTGAATCATAGATGGTCTGCGGAGCCCAAACACGATGTACATCTGAAAACTGAGGATAATTTGCCGGAATATCAATCACTGTGTTACTCCAGTTTATTAAATCATCAGACTGCATAAGTGTCATTGCTGTATTGCTCCAGCCATTTTTGGTAAGTAAATCGGTCACAACCATATAAAAACCACTTCCATCTTCTTTGCGCAAAATATGGGGATCGCGTACGCCACCAGAGCGGCTTATAGAATCTGAAGCTATAACGGGCTCATTATTATTTAAGGCATAATAATTATAGCCATCTTTACTTATTGCGTAGCGAATTGCCTCTTCTCCTAAACCATTACCAGTAAAATATGTAAAAAGATAGGCGGTATAATCCTGCTTTACCTTTTCACTTTTACAGGAAGAAATCGATATTAGTAAAAAGACCATAAAAGCTATC
>JBALXG010000342.1:0-3707 GCA_036961055.1 Leeuwenhoekiella sp.
CTGGATCAACCTTTAGAAAACGCGCGTAGTTGATCATAGAGAAAAGTACGTCACCAAATTCGGCTTCAATTTTTTCCTGATTATCTACATTTATTTCATGTTGCAGTTCATCAAGTTCTTCTTTTACTTTTTCAAAAACCTGCTGTGGTTCTTCCCAGTCAAAGCCTACACCTGCAACTTTATCCTGAATTCTGCTTGCTTTTACGAGAGCCGGTAAAGAGCGCGGCACACCTTCTAAAACCGATTTTTTTCCTTCCTTCAGTTTCAGATTTTCCCAGTTGCGCTTTACATCTTCTTCATTATTTACTTTTACATCGCTGTAAATATGTGGATGGCGACTGATCAATTTTTCACATATTCCGTTTGCCACATCGCCAATGTCAAAATCTTTTGTTTCACTCCCAATTTTTGCATAGAAAACAATGTGCAGGAGCAGATCTCCCAATTCCTTTTTAACTTCTTCCAGATCATTGTCAAGAATTGCATCGCCTAGTTCGTAAGTTTCCTCAATGGTAAGATGCCTAAGCGATTCAAGAGTTTGTTTGCGATCCCACGGGCACTGGTCGCGCAGTTCATCCATTATAGTAAGTAGGCGATCTATTGCCTTAAGTTGGTCATTTCTACTGTTCATAGCTACGAATTTAATATATAAACCGTTTTACTTTTTTGATATCTCAAATTTATTGACAAAAAAATACCCTGCACTTCTGTACAGGGTCTATATTTTATTTTAAAAAGAATACAATTTTTATTCTTCTTCATCTTTTGCTGCTGCTTCATCTTTGGCAGCTTCAGGTTCTGCAAGATCAAGCATATCTTTTGCCTGCAATAAATTATACCACTGGATAATTTTTTTAATATCGCTGCCGTAAACACGGTCTTCATCAAAGTTAGGAAGCACTTCAAAAAAGTAAGCTTCAAGCTCGTCTTTTGACTTTTTATGATCAATAGCCGGCCCTCCATTTTCTTTTTCTACTATTTTTTTCAACACTTCTCTTAACGGCACTTCACCATCAAGCGTGTAAATAGCAATTTCTGAAAGTATGCTTACGTTATGACGCATACCTACTGATATTTTTTTACCATCTACAAGAGATTCTGCGATAAAACCAGTGCGTGTCTGTGTTTTTAAATTATACAATCCAGGTTTTCCAGAGATGGATAATATTTTGTCTAAACTCATATTCTATATTTTATGCTGTTGCAGCTGTTGAGGGTTTTCCTTTAAATTTAAAAGCTGTTACTATTATGTTATTATGTTTTTGCCATTTTAAAGTCGGCCGCAAATATCAAGGCTCTTTTTTAATTTACAAAATTAATTAACGCCCCTTTTTTACAGGGAATTTCATGCGGTAATCTGCATCAACTTTGCCTTTGCTAATATTTGTAAGTTTTCCTTTAATAAGTCTTTTTTTGAGGCTTGATAGTTTATCTGTAAAAAGTATACCTTCTATATGATCGTATTCATGCTGAACTACTCTGGCGATAAGTCCCGTATAGGTTTCTGTATGTTTTTTAAAATTCTCGTCACAGTATTCTATTGTAACCGTATCTTTTCTAAAAACATCTTCATTAATGCCGGGTATGCTTAAACAACCTTCGCCAAATGCCCAATCGTCACCTTCTTCCTGTACAACTTGCGCGTTGATAAACACCTTTTTAAAATTTTCCAGTTCCTCACGCTCATCATCACTAAGTTTCTCATCATCTGCAAAAGGAGAAGTATCTGCCATAAAAATACGGACAGCCTTGCCTACTTGAGGCGCAGCAAGACCCACCCCATTTGCCCCGTACATGGTCTCAAACATATTTTCTATAAGTTCATCAAGACCTGCATAATCTTTAGTGATTGCTTTTGCTTTTTTACGCAATACGGGATCTCCGTACGCCACTATAGGTAAAATCATTATTGTATTATTTGAGCTTAATTATCTTTTAAAACTCCTCCTTATTTATAAAGATAAGTTTGTAATATTATTGTTGCACTTATTTCATCAACAAGCGCTTTATCTTGTCTTTTCTTCTTTTTAAGACCACTATCTAACATGGTTTGCATAGCCATTTTTGAAGTAAATCTTTCATCAACCCTTTCAATGGGGATTGTGGTTATTTTTTCCAGCTTTTCGCGAAAGCTTATAATAGCGCTTTCTATATCTGAAGCTATATTATTTAGTCGCTTAGGCTCACCTATAATAATACGCTCTACCTGCTCTTTTGCAAAATAATCTTTTAAAAAAGTAATAAGATCCTTAGTTGCTACAGTTGTAAGACCAGAGGCAATAAGTTGTAGCTCATCAGTCACAGCAATGCCTGTACGTTTTGAACCATAATCTAATGCCAGAATGCGTCCCATAAAAAATATTTCGGCAAAAATAAGCCTTTAAAACTAATCTCATCAATCTTGGTTTTTTTATATAGTGTAAACTATCTTTAACGCTCATTTTTTAAGAATATATGGAACAAGTAAAGAATTTAATTGAAAGCGCATGGGAAGATCGTTCCCACTTAAATGATAAAGTAACACAAGATGCTATACGCGAAGTAATTGAGCTGCTTGATGGCGGCACATTGCGCGTTGCTGAGCCAGATGGTGACGAGTGGAAGATTAACGAATGGGTGAAAAAAGCAGTAGTGCTTTACTTCCCTATTCAAAAAATGGAAAAAATTGAAGTCGGTATTTTTGAGTACCATGATAAAATGCCCCTTAAAAAGGGATATCAGGACAAAGGCATACGCGTAGTACCTAACGCCGTTGCCCGCCATGGCGCATATATTTCAAAAGGTGTAATTCTTATGCCAAGCTATGTAAACATAGGTGCTTATGTAGATGAGGGCACAATGGTTGACACATGGGCGACTGTAGGAAGCTGCGCTCAAATAGGTAAAAATGTACATTTAAGTGGTGGTGTTGGTATAGGTGGTGTTCTTGAACCTTTACAGGCAGCTCCCGTAATTATAGAAGATAACGCTTTTATAGGCTCTCGTTGTATTGTTGTAGAAGGTGTACGCATAGGCAAAGAAGCTGTTCTTGGTGCAAATGTGGTTCTTACAGGCTCAACAAAAATAATTGACGTAACCGGCGATAAACCGGTTGAAACTAAAGGTTATGTGCCACCACGTTCTGTAGTAATTCCCGGAAGTTATACAAAGAAATTTGCTGCAGGAGAATACAATGTACCCTGCGCTTTAATTATAGGAAAGCGAAAAGAAAGTACAGACAAAAAAACATCTCTGAATTCCGCTTTACGCGAGTATGATGTAGCAGTTTAATGCAGTTACCAAGCCTGACAATAGCTATGAATAAATTATATAGATGAAAATTCTAATAATTCAACAAAAGATGATAGGTGACGTTTTAACGTCATCTATCCTTTTTAAGGCTATACGAGACAAATATCCTGAAGAACAATTACACTATCTCATACGGCGAAATACATATGCTGTTATTCAGGAAAATCCCTTTATTGATAAGGTTATTTTTGACCTGGAAGATAAAAATGGAAATTCTATTTCATTTTTTCAATTTGCAAAAAACATACGCAAAGCAAATTATGATGTTGTAATTGATGTCTACTCAAAAATTGCAACGGCAATACTCACAGGATTAAGCGGCGCAAAAATAAGGTCTGGTATTAAAAAGTCGTACACTTCGCTTTTTTACACGCATACTTTTAAAAATAAAAAACACTCTCAAACATCTGCAGGGC
>JBALXG010000343.1:0-3704 GCA_036961055.1 Leeuwenhoekiella sp.
CTGGGATTTTGACCTAAAAAACGGCGATTATTCACGTAAAATCGACTCAAAAACTGGCAAGTTTTTACCAGAACACAACTGGGTCTGGTCGCCACAGGAAGTTATTAATATGCATGAACCAGAACGCTGGGGATATTTGTTCTTTTCGACCGAAAAACCGGGTAAAAAAGCCGATTTTTCTATTCCTAAAGACGAATATATTAAATGGTATCTCTACGAAATTTATAGAAAATGCAGGACTCTTCCGGAAAATGAACGGAATAATAAAGCCATAGGAATAGTTTCCGCAGAAAAAACATTTTTTGGCAAAACCATAAAACCCGCTTTTAAAAATCAGGGAGATCGCTGGACTATTTCGACTAAAAGTCCTTTTTCAAATAAAATAATGCAAATTCAAGAAGATGGTAAATTTACAAGTCATGAAAAATAAAACTACGCAACTCTTACAGCTCGTAATTTGTTTTAGCCTTATACTACTGAGTATTTCTTGTGCTCAAAAGGAGAAAACTGAAACCACTTCTCCCGAAAAAGAAGAGGTAAAAACCGAAGCAGCTTTTAAATACTGGACGTGGATAGGGGCAGATCCTAAAAGAACAGATGATTCTTTCACAGAAGAATTTAAAAAATATAAAGACAATGGTATAGACGCGGTCTTAATTAATACAGAAACTGATGCTAAACTACTCGCTCGTGTAGCGCCGTTAGCAAAAGCCGAAGGTTTAGAAGTTCACGCATGGATGTTTACCATGAACAGACCAGGAGATACCGTTGCTTTAAAACACCCAGAATGGTATGCTGTTAGTCGTGAAGGTAAATCCTGTTATGATACAAGACCATATGTTGATTATTATCAGTGGTTATGCCCTACCAGAAAAGAATCGCGGGAGCATGTTTTAAGCCTAGTTGAAGGTCTGGCTAAAGTAGATGGAGTTACAAGTGTGCATCTGGATTATATACGTTTACCAGACATTTTTTTACCTATAGGACTTTTGCCAAAGTATAACTTAAAGCAGGATGTTGAGCTGCCAGAATATGACTTTTGTTACTGTGATGTTTGCGTTGCCGAATTTGAAAAAATACATCATAAAGATCCGCGTGAGTCTGAAAATCCTGCGATTGATATGGAGTGGAAACAGTTTAGACTTAATCAGATAAAAGCGGTTGTAGACGATGCTTATAAAATAGCTCATGATCATGGTAAGTTGTTAACTGCAGCTGTATTTCCTTATCCTGAAATGGCAGATCATATGGTGAGACAGCGCTGGGATAAATGGAATATTGATGAGGTTTTACCCATGATTTATAATAACTTTTATAATGAAGAAGTAGACTGGGTTGGGTTTGCCACAAAGCAAGGCGTAAAAGATCTTGAAGGAAAAGATGTAAAATTAAACACGGGTATTTATGTGCCAGATCTAAGTACAGAAGAATTAGCTCAGGCAATTAATTTTGCAAAAGATAATGGCGCAAACGGAGTTTCATTTTTTGACGGCAATGCGCTAACCGAAGAGAAATTAGCGGTGATTAAAAATTCTAAGCAATAATTCATTCAATTAGTAGGGTTTAGCCTTAAATTAGATGTTGAGCAAAGCAGAGTCATAAAAGAAAACAGATAATAAATTTACATGGTATCAATAAGAAACAGGTCGTCACGTTTAACATCACTCGATGTATTTCGCGGCATGACCATTATCTTGATGATAATTGTAAATAATCCGGGTGATTGGGGTAATATTTATGAGCCTTTTGAGCATGCTCACTGGCATGGCTACACACCTACAGATTTAGTATTTCCCTCTTTTTTGTTTATAGTTGGTCTTACTACTGTTTTGTCATCCAGACAACACAAACTTGACGCTTTGGCTTTTATTAAAATTGCGACCCGCGCGCTGCGTATTTTCAGCCTGGGGCTTTTTTTAAATTTCTTTTCAAAAATTAATCTTTTTAATCTTGATGGAATTCCGTTATTAATTGTTCGGTTAGTCGTTGCAACCATCGTGGCAATTTTACTTTTGGGACATTATAATGAACAGATTAAATTTTACATAGCGCTAGCTGTTACAATCGTATTGTTATCTCTGGCTTTTTTTGGAGGTTCTTTTTTTGAGGATGTACGTGTCCCAGGAGTTTTGCAGCGTATCGCGATAGTATATTTTATAATTTCAATCCTGTACCACACACAAAGTTTAAAAACCTTAGTCATAACCTGTATTACAATTTTATTGGGTTATTGGGCAATTATGACCTTAATTCCGGTTCCCGGGATAGGTGCGGCAAATCTTGAACCGGATACAAATTTTGCCGCTTGGTTTGACCGTATTTTTTTAAGCGGTCACATGTGGAGTTCTACAAAAACCTGGGATCCTGAGGGAGTTTTAAGCACATTACCCGCAAAAGCAACAGGGATTTTAGGAATTCTTGCTGCCAAAACGATTACAAATGAGCGACCTAATAAAATTCTTTATTTGCTGATTTTTGGGGTAATTTGCCTGATTATTGGGCATTTATGGCATATTTTCTTCCCCATAAATAAAGCATTGTGGACGAGTTCTTTTGTAGTAACAATGGCCGGTTGGGATCTTGTTATTCTCGCTGTGCTTTATTACATAATAGACGTACAGCATTGGGATGGGTGGACGAAGCCTTTTATAATTTTTGGCCTAAACCCTATTTTTGTGTTCTTTCTTTCTGGTTTTATCACTTCAGTCTGGGACGTGATAACCTTCAGTTATGACGGTAAAATTATTAGTTTACGTGAGTTTGTCTATGACCAAAATATCACCGTATGGTTTTCAGATCCTAAAACCGCTTCACTAATTGGGGCTTTTATTTTTTTAACCTTCTGGTTTATCATTTTGTATTTTCTGTATAAAAGAAAAATCATCTTTAAAGTATAAACTCTCTAGCTTTTTACAATTTGAATTTTAAATTAATCTTTCTTTCCTTCTATCTATACTCATGTTCTGTAGTTTTTGCACAGGTCAAGCCGGTAGATTATGTAAATCCACTTATTGGCACGTCAAACTTTGGAGCTACAAATCCCGGACCCATTGCGGTTAGAGGAATGGCAAATGTTTCTCCATTTAATGTCGCCGGCCCGCAAAATGCTCCATTGGAAAAAGACAGCCGGTGGCTGTCAAATCCTTATGTACATGAAAACAAATTTTTAACCGGTTTTAGTCATGTTAATATAAGTGGCGTAGGTTGCCCAGATTTAGGAGTAATTCTGGCGATGCCTACCACAGGAAATTTAGAAACAGAGTATTTAAAATATGGCAGCACTTATTCTGACGAAATATCAAAAGCCGGTTTTTATACTAATAAACTGGATAAATATGGTATAAAAGTAGAAGCTACGGCAAGTGAACGAGTAGGAGTGAGCCGCTATTCTTTTCCTAAAGGAACTGCAAATATTTTGCTCAATTTAGGCTTGGGACTTACAAATGAAGAAGGTGCTATGATAAAAGTGGTTTCTGCAAGTGAAATAGAAGGAATACGATCTGTAGGTTCCTTTTGTTATTACAAGCCGGAAGAAGCGTATCCGGTTTATTTTGTGGCTCGATTTTCTCAACTGGCTAAAGAGTTTGGTGTTTGGAAAAAACCTGCTTTCAATAAAGGAGTTGAAGGTCAATGGATGGGTTATAATGGCAAAACACGCATTATGCCGGGTTATACTAAAGAAGTTGTAGGCGATAGTATAGGCG
>JBALXG010000344.1:0-3703 GCA_036961055.1 Leeuwenhoekiella sp.
TTAAAGAAGGAGTGTTTTTAAATTTTGACGGCATAGGTTCTATTGGAGAATTTGGTAATACAATTCGACAGGAAGATCTGGAATCGGCATTAATAGGTGAAGGGAATGTTTCGCAAGGAACATATGTACCACATCGACCTGCTCGAATAGAATCTTTTGAAGCAGCTAAAAATCGTGTTTCAGAAGTGTTTACCTCTGGTAATGAAAACTGGCGAGCTCAATTCACACCATTTATTCCAGCTACAACTCCTTTAGATGAAGTAGCCTTTCAATTTGATGTTTTTGTTCCTGAGCCTTGGGAAGGTAGCGGATTCTTAAAAATTCTTTTAATCAATAATTTTAATGGAGGAGAATGGGCAGGAGGAGTATATAATTATGTGCCCTGGATTGTTGATGGGGAAGTTGAACCTTTTCAAACGGACGGTTGGACTACTGTGACAATCCCTTTAAACGATTTTTACTTATACGAGGATGGTGATTTTACGTTTGAAGATGTTTTAACATTTAGAGAATCAGCAACATATAAGAATTTTGGTATTTTCTTTGAAAACTCTGATATAAAATTAAGTGATGTAATTAGAAGTAGTAGCGATGTTGAATTTCCATCATCGGCAACTTCTGTGAGTGTCTATACTGATAACTGGAGAATTGTATCTCTGGAAACGCCAGAGGTGAGTGATTTTCCTGATTAGAAATAATTGTGCTTGATTAAATTTTAGGTAATATATCTGCAATATAAAAAGAAAAAGAAATGAATTATAGAAAAATAATACCCACCATTCTGGCACTTTCTGCTGTGGTTTTTTCTTCTTGTGAAGATGACATCATGGAGTGGCAGCAAACTGCTGATCAAAATAAAGTAACCACTTCTGAACTACCTTTAGAACTAGGAGAAAAGATTAGCAGATATGAGGCGCTTAACGCCTATACAGATTTTGTGCTTGGCGCAGGAATTGTACTCGATATATATATGAATGATGAAATTTACAGAGATCTGGTAAATGAAAATTTTGATGATGTTACGGTAGGATATGCCATGAAACATGGTGCAATGGTTAATTCTGATGGTAGTATTAATTTTGGGACTGTAGATAATTTTATGGCAAAAACAGATGATGCTGGTCTTGATGTCTATGGTCACACACTCGTATGGCATGCTAATCAAAACGCTGGTTATTTAAATGGCTTAATTGCACCTACGGTAATACCAGGTTCAAGTGGTCCTAATTCATTAGATACATCTGCTTTAAAGGATGGTACACTTAATGGTTGGGGAGCATATAATGCAGGTGACGGAATTTCTATAGTAGAGAATGAAGGTTTGTCAGGAGACTCACAAGCTGTTCAACTTATTGCAGGCGCTACTTCTACAGAGCCCTACAACCTACAGCTTACAACCCCAGATATTTCTGTTATAAGTGGCCATGAGTATGAAGTTTCATTTTATATTAAATCTAATCAAACTGGTAAAGGTCGCATTTCATTTAGTGGTTTAGAAAACAATTATCCTTATAAAGACTGGTACGGGAATGGCGGTGAAACAGAGGCTTTTGAAACTTCTTCGCAATGGCAAGAAGTAAAATTTAAGGTAAACGACTTTGTCGCAACAACATTTGGTATGTCATTTGACCTGGGATATTTACCTGGTGTCACCTATCTTATTGACGTAGATAATATAAGTGTTGTAGATTTAGATGCAGACGCAGAAACGGTAAATTTAATAGGTAATGGCGATTTTGAAGGAGGAACGCTTGATGGGTGGAATGGGTACGGAAACGGGTCAACAAGAGAAGTATCTGCAGAAGGTGCTGGCTATGCAGATACGGGTTATGCAATGGTGTTGACTAATCCCACTGCTGCCCAGTCATATGAAGCGCAACAGGTTTTTGCTTTTAATGAGCCTTTGGAACAAGATACTGAATATACGTTCTCATTTTTTATAAAAGCAGATGTGCCTTCAATCATGCAGGTCGAGATACAAAGTGATGATTATTCAGCTGAATATTCCGGAGGTCTTGAAGTAGGTACAACCTGGACACAAATAGTAAGGACTATAACTCCAACAACCGCAGATCGTAATAAATTTATTTTTGATTTTGGTGAGTCTGCAGCTACTTTTTATATAGATAATATAGTATTTACTAATGGTGAGGTAAGCTCTGGTTCAGATCCTGTTATAATAGAAAAAACAGACGAAGAAAAAGCTGAACTTATTGGTAACGCAATGGAAGACTGGATTTCTAAAATGCTAATTCATTACAAAGATAAAGTCTCTGCATGGGATGTCGTTAATGAACCTATGAAAGAAGGGGGTACGTTACGTGATGGAGAAGTGACAGATCTTGCGGCAGACGATTTTTACTGGGTTAAATATCTTGGGGCAGATTATGCAGTAACCGCTTTTAAATTAGCCCGTGAATACGGTAATCCTTCTGATAAGCTTTTTATCAACGATTATAACCTAGAATCTAATTTAGCTAAGTGTGATGGTCTAATTGAGTATGTGCAATACATAGAAAGTCAGGGTGCCAGTGTTGATGGCATAGGTACTCAGATGCATATTTCTTTAACTACAAGCAGGGAAAATATTGTTGAAATGTTCCAAAAATTAGCCGCTACCGGGAAGTTAATTAAGATTTCTGAACTAGATGTAAGACTGGGCACTGCGTCACCTACGACAGCACAACTGGCTGATCAGGCAGCTATGTATCAATTTGTAATTGATTCATTTAAGGAGTATATACCTACTCCCCAGCAGTATGGAGTTACACTTTGGAATATTTCTGATAATGCCAATGAACATGAGTACTGGTTGCCAGACGAATCTCCCAACGTATGGGACGCAAATTTTCAAAGAAAACATGCATATAAAGGGGTCGCAGATGGTTTAGCCGGTCGTGATGTAAGTGAAGATTTTTCTGGAGAATTGGAAGATTAAATATTTATGATTTAAAAATTGGGGGCATTGATCCCCAATTTTTTTATTTTCATTTTAAAAAATACTTGATGTGCGTATTGAAGGTTTAGATTTTACTTTAGTTTGATAAACTGAGAATGTTGCAGCCTTATTTACCTAATTTGCTTGGTGCTTATTCATTTTTTACTTCTGTAGGAAGTATGCCAAAGTGTGTTTTAAAACATTTAGAGAAATAAGAAGGAGATGAAAAACCCACATTATAACTTATCTCGCTAATGGAGTTTTTGCCCTCTTCAATCAGTTTTTTAGCTCTCTCAAGGCGTATTTTACGTATTAGTTCATTTGCTGTTAAACCTGTTAAACCTTTTATTTTTCTATAAAGTTGGCTTCTGCTAAGATTAAATTCATCGGCAAGTTTCTCTACATTGAGATTAGTCTCACTTATGTTTTCCTGAGTATATGCTATAACCTTTAATATAAATTGCTGATCAAGCGAGGGAGCGTCAGATTCTGACTCGGTTTTTGCAAAACTGCCAATGTATTTAGAGAATAAAAGCTCTCTATTACTAACGAGTTGTTTTAGATGAGATCGCATCACCTTCATTTCAAAAGGTTTATTGAGGTATACGTCTGCTCCTGCCTCAAGACCTTCTACCCAATCATCTGCCATAGCTTTTGCAGTAAGCATAAGAACAGGTATATGACTTGTTCTTAAATCACTTTTTAATTTAGAACAAAAATTATAACCATCCATTTTTGGCATAATTACGTCAGTAATTATAATGT
>JBALXG010000345.1:0-3690 GCA_036961055.1 Leeuwenhoekiella sp.
CTAATTCTTCATCGTAACCGTCCATTGCTTCATCCAATTCTGCCTTTAATTCATCTTCAGAATAATCGTAATGCTGATATTCTATCTTAATGCCCTCGATTGTTGGCTCAATCGGATTCTCTATAATTTCAACATCATCCAGTAGATAGACTTTCAATCCGTTCTTTTCCATTTGTGATATAATGAGCTGATTGCTTTCGTCATCTGCCCAATACTGTCGTATTTCAGGGATTAAAAAGATATTCTCTTTCTTTGACTTTTCAATCAGGTTCAAGAACGATTTACTTTTCTTAGTTTCAAAACAGGCTGATTTTGTACAGACCATTTTACCATCGCCGAACAGATTGCCTTGATTGGCTGCATTGAACGGACACTCAACACAAGACCCAGCTTTCGGGACCAATTTTTTGTCGGCTACATCAAAAGATGCTTTTTCCAAGTCATAGGTCTGGTCTTTAATCATCCTGTTTATCTGATGTGCATTAAAATCTTCGCCCATCGCTTCCAGCATCATCTGCTGTTCTTCCGGTTCAAAGAGAGCTACACCTACACCTAAAGAGATGGTCATTTCGCCATTGCGTACAAATTGCTTGAAACCGTCAATCAATCCTGCCAGTTTAAATCGTTGTCTGACAAAGTTATCCGTTCTACCCAATCGCTTTGCAATTTCAGCAGGTGCATATTTCTCACTTAGGTAAGCAATCGCCTCAGCTTCTTCGGTCGGTTCGACATCCTGTCTTTGTAGATTTTCGATAATCTGAACTTCAAGCACATCATTGTTCTCATAAGTTCTCACGATACAGGGTACAGTCTTCTTTCCTGCCAATTTACTTGCACGATATCGGCGTTCGCCCATTACGATGACGTAATGGCCATTTAGTTGCCTTACCGTGATTGGTTGCAACACACCGTGCTTTTCGATACTCTCAGAAAGCTGCTGTAATGCATCCTCGTTAAAGGTCTTTCTCGGCTGTTCAAGGTCAGGTTTGATTTTGCCCAATGGTAAGTTCTGAATTTGAAGTGCTTTGGATTTCTTTCCATTTACTTCTTTCTTGGCAGTAGATTTCGCTCTACTGCGCTTCTTTGTGGTACTCGCTTTTGTTGTCATAATACTCAAATTTTTGATTAAACAATATTTGAGCAGAAACCAAACGGAAGATAAAATCTTGGCTCAAAAGGAAACGGAATAAATAAGTAGGGGAAAAAGCGATGGCTTTATGCCGTAGTCTTTTGATGGAAGTATTTTACGAGTTTACCTTGCGTGTATATTGTATGATAATAAACCTCCCTTACGAAGAAGTAGGGTCGTGATTAGATAAAATTTATTATTCTGATAGTAAATTCATAAGGTTTATAAACAAATAGAAGAATTTAACATCAATAAAAATGTTGCCTTCAAAATAGCAAAATGTTGTACCTATGTTGTACCAAGTCATAAAAAAAGCCGAGATTTTCATCTCAGCTTTTTTAGTACCGAAGGCGGGAATCGAACCCGCAAGCCTTGTGAGCAATGGATTTTGAATCCATCGTGTCTACCAATTCCACCACTTCGGCATACTATTTTTTCCTTCTCAAATCTGGATTTTGAATCCGGCGCGTCTACCAATTCCGCCACCGAGGCATTCTGGGCTGGCAAAATTAATAAAAATATTACTATCACTACTGAAAATAGTACAGAAATAAATACAATAGACACAAATAAATTTCTAAATTTGCACCTCTTTTAAGAAAAGGGCTATTTTAAAGTAAAACCTATTATGTTTCAACCAGTTCCGGAACCAAAGATTTTCGCTTGTACGCAAAGTAAAACTTTGGCTGAAAAAATTGCGCATGATTATGGGCAAGAACTTGGGAAAATCATTACCTCAACTTATAGTGATGGTGAGTTTCAACCCTCATTTGAAGAATCTATAAGAGGTTCTAGAGTTTTTATAATTGGCTCTACAATGCCAAGTAGTGAAAATCTTATGGAAATGCTTCTTATGCTTGATGCGGCAAAAAGAGCTTCAGCAAGACATATTACAGCGGTATTACCATATTTTGGCTGGGCAAGGCAGGATCGTAAAGATAAACCCAGAGTACCAATAGCTGCAAAACTGGTGGCCAACTTGCTGGAAACTGCAGGCGCGACACGCATTATTACAATGGATTTGCATGCCGACCAGATACAGGGATTTTTTGAAAAACCAGTTGATCATTTATTTGCTTCAACTATATTTTTACCACATCTGCGTCAACTTAATCTTGACAATCTCACAATAGCTTCTCCAGATATGGGTGGTTCTAAGAGAGCTTATGCTTATTCTAAAGCTCTTGAGTGTGACGTTGTTATTTGCTACAAGCAACGCTCAAAGGCAAATACCATAAGCCACATGGAATTAATAGGTGATGTGCAAGGGCGCAATGTTATTCTCGTAGATGATATGGTAGATACTGCAGGGACTCTTACAAGAGCTGCAGATTTAATGATGGAAAAAGGAGCACTAAGTGTACGAGCAATCTGTACGCATGCTTTGTTAAGCGGTGATGCATATGAAAGAGTTGAAGCCAGCCAGTTGCAGGAACTTATCGTTACAGACAGCATCCCATTAAAGAAAAAAAGCGATAAAGTTAAAGTAGTAAGCTGCTCACCTTTATTTGCTGATGTAATGCACCGGGTACATAGTAATACCTCTATTGCATCAAAGTTTATAATGTAAATTTTATAATAATTAATATATATTTAAATGAAGTCAATCACGATCACAGGATCTAAAAGAGAAAGCGTGGGCAAAAAAGTAACTAAAGCCCTACGTAATGCTGGAGAGGTTCCTTGCGTATTATACGGAGGGGATGAGCCAGTACACTTTAGCGCACCAGAATTAGCGTTTAAAGAATTGGTTTACACTCCAGATGCGCACACCGCGACTTTGGAACTTGATGGACAAACCTATATGGCAATCCTTCAGGATATTCAATTTCACCCGGTGACAGATCGCATTCTTCACGTAGATTTTTACCAGATTTTTGAAGGTAAAGAAGTCTCTATGAATGTACCAGTACACTTTACAGGTAACTCTCGTGGAGTACGTAATGGTGGTGTTTTACGTAAAACTAACCGTGTATTAAAGGTTAAAGCTTTACCTAAAAACCTTCCTGATTACGTAGAGGCAGATATTACAGAGCTTAAAATAGGTAGTAAAATGTATATCACAGCTCTTAAAAGCGAAGATTACAAATTTATGCACCCAGAAAATACTGTAATTTGTCAGGTAAGAACATCTCGTAATGTTATTTCAGAACTTGATGAAGATGAAGAAGCAGCAGCTGAAGGAGAAGAAGAATCTGTAGAAGCTACAGCTCAGGAATAAAATACAATTAAGTTTGTTATAAAGCATCTGCCTAAAAGCAGGTGCTTTTTTATTTATACCTTTTAATAATGTCAAAAGGTCTCGACACAATACCTTAAATTTGCCTGTATCTAAATTAAAATTCAGCTTTAGGGAATGGCATTATCATCTTTTTTTAATAGGATTTTAGGCAATAAAATCCCCCTAAACAGTGAAGAAATCGACCCCATGAAGAAATTTTTAATCGCTGGCTTGGGTAATATAGGCCCTAAATACAACGATACGAGACATAATATAGGCTTTAAAATTTTAGATGCTTTCGCGAAAGCAAATGAAGCAACCTGGGAAACAGAAAAATTAG
>JBALXG010000346.1:0-3689 GCA_036961055.1 Leeuwenhoekiella sp.
CTAGATACCAGTCAAGCTGCATGCCAGAAACCTTTTCTGCAGTGCGCTTAATATCATTAGGTGTAGGATGTTTAAAAGAAAAATCATCAAAATATTTGATAAGGGTTTTATCAAGATTTTCTTTCCCAATAACATAACCTAACTGCGAAAGAAAAATAGCGCCTTTTGAATAAGCCGCGATGCTATAGGCAAAATTTCTATCATAACGATCGGCATACGTGGTCTGTGGTTGTTCAAAACCACTTTGTACAAGCTTGTAATAAGATTGATAACTACCAGATTGCGGATTAGGATCTTTTTTATCCATAATCTCATTCATTGCTTCATTAGAAATATAGGTTGTAAAACCTTCATCCATCCACTCATGTTTGGCTTCATTTGTCGCCAGTAAAAACTGAAACCATGTATGTGCAAATTCATGAGCGGTAACGCCTATCAGACTATTTAAATTTCGTCCTCCGGTAATTAAAGTACACATAGCGTACTCCATTCCACCATCTCCACCTTGAATAACTGAATATTTTTTATAAGGGTATTTACCCACATGCTTGTCATAATAGGCAAGCAACTTAGCAGTGTACGGCTGAAGTTTTTTCCAGTTTTCAACGATTTCAGGGTCATTTTTATAGAAAAAGTGAAGTTCTACATCATTTTCACCCTTGATCACGTCATGCAGATAATCTTTATCTGCAGCCCAGGCAAAATCATGAACTTTAGGTGCAACAAAGTGCCAGGTTAATTTTCCTTTTTTAGGTTTTTTAACCTTCTGCCCAGCTTTTTCGTAACCATGACCTATTTCTTCAGGATTTTGAAGATAGCCTGTACCACCAATTGTATATTCTGAATTAATGGTGATTTTAACATCAAAATCGCCCCAAACACCATAAAATTCGCGCGCTATATATGGATCTGCATGCCAGCCTTCAAAATCATATTCGGCTAATTTAGGATACCACTGCGTCATAGATAATTCAACACCTTCGGCGTTATTGCGACCACTACGGCGTATCTGGATTGGCACCTGACCATTAAAATCCATCTTAAAAGTTACTTTTTCACCCGGATTAATAGGTTTGGCAAGATTTACTTCCAGCACAGTTCCTGCTACATTTGAAGTAACTGCTTTACCATCTTGTGTAAGGTTTGTAACTTTTAGAAAACCAGTTTCATCTGGTTTTAATTTTGAAATACGATCTTTAACTCTGCTATCAGGATCTGCTATGTTTAACGATCTTACATCCATCTCACTTCCCGGCTGAAAAGCATTAGGATATAGATGGTAAAAAACTTGAGTAAGTGTGTCTGGTGAATTGTTTGTGTAAACCAAAGTTTGCTTTCCTTTGTAATTGTAATTTTCAACATTCATATCAACATCCATCTTGTAATCAACATGTTGTTGCCAGTATGAATTGTTGTTTTGTGCGTATGTGTTTATAAAAAAAACAGATAGACATAAGCATACTAAAATATTCCTCATAATTTATAGGGCTTTTTTACTGGAAAGTTGCGCCATTTTAAAGGCATTATACATGTTAACCATTTTTCCTGACTTAGACATGTCTGAAAATTTAGCTTTTTTTGCAGGATCACCACCAACGACTACCATTGTATTTGAAGGAATACCGCTTTGCATAATTATTTGTTTAATTTGAGCAGCTTTAAATTCAGGAAAATAAGATCTAAGCATTGCAGCGACACCAGCAACCTCAGGAGAAGCCATAGATGTACCTTGTAAAAACTGATAAGTATCGTTAGGTGTTGTTGAGTATATTCTTACACCTGGAGCAAAAACGTCAACATTTGATTTTCCGTAATTAGAAAATGTAGCAACAAGATCGCCTCCATATGTCTCATTAAGCGCTCCTACAGTGATTACATTATCTGCATATTCTGTTATATTATCAAGTTGATCATTAGGAAAAACAGTATCTCCATTATCAAGATCGATGCCTTCATTACCAGCAGCATTAACAATTAAAACGTCTTTTTTTGCAGCATATTTAATAGCATCATAAACCCATTCTGGATTTGTGGCAAAATATTTTCCAAAGCTTGTGTTTAATACTTTTGCTCCATTATCTACTGCATAACGTATTGCAAGAGCAATATCTTTATCACGCTCATCACCATCTGGCACGGCACGTACAGACATTATTTTCACATTGTTTGCAACACCGTTCATACCAATATTGTTATTGCGTTCTGCAGCTATAATACCCGCAACATGAGTACCATGAAGCGCTTCTTCTTTATCGGGGCCGGTTACATTATTATTTCCGTAATGAACATCTTTAATGTCATCTGGATCGTCGCCTAAAACATCTCTGTAATGCGCATCAAGATTTAAGTTTGCACTTAACCTGTCATCCATACTTGCAAGATCTTTCTTAATCAAATCCAGAAAATCAGGTATATTATCTGCGTAGGTTAACATCTGGCTCAAAATTGATTTATTGCGAAGCATTGTTTCATCTTTTGCCTCTAAACCAGAAAGCTCTTCTGCAGTATAATCTTCTTTACCCAGTTTTTGCGATACAGATTTATGAGCTTCTTCAACAGCCTGAACAATTTGTTCATACTGCGTTTTTTGCTCAATTAAATCATTGTATTCTTTATCATATTCCTCACGAGCTCTTTTATAATTTGAATACATCGCCTGCTCAGATTTTGGTATCTCAGCTAGCGTTTTTCCTTTAAACTTACTTTCATATTTCTGTATTATACGAGAATACTCAAGTTGCTCGTGAACCACATCGCCTAAAAAGTTCCAGCCGTGTACATCGTCTATGTAGCCATTGTTATCATCATCTTTTCCGTTATTAGGAATTTCATCTGTGTTTGTCCAGATAACATCTTTAAGATCTTCATGATCAATATCAACACCACTATCAATAACTCCTACTACAACAGTTGTTCCCGTGCCTTTTACAAACTCATCATAGGCTCTATCAACACTCATCCCGGGGATAGTATCTTGTAAAATATCTTTTGCACTCCATCCTTTCTCCTGATCTTCAGTAAGCGGTACTACTTTAGATGGTATTGAGTCAATATTTTCAACTGGTATAGATACCAGTGGTGCAGTTGTATTACAAGACGTTAAAAACAATGTGGCAGAAAATGCCACAAAAAACACTTTTTTCATATTCAATTAATTAATTATATCTTCTATTTTAAATTTTTCTTTAAGTCGCACCCCTTTTTCGGTTTTTTCTACGGTTATCAATGCATTATGAGCGTCATGCTCTAACCATAGAAAATACGATCGCTCTGCGGCCGTATTTAAAAAATTTTCTTTTTCACCTAAAGTAAGAAGCGGGCGAGTATCAAAGCCCATTACATAAGGAAGTGGCAAATGCCCCACAGTTGGAAGCAAATCTGCCATAAAAACGATGGTTTTTCCATCATATTTTATATGCGGAATCATTTGTTTATCTGTATGGCCATCTACAAATAAGATATCAAAACTCAATTCATCACTTTTTAAAAAATCGCCTTCAGTTCTTTTGATAAACTTTAATTGGCCACTTTCTTCTATGGGCAGGATGTTTTCTTTTAAAAAGGAAGCTTTTTCTCTGGCGTTAGGTTGCGTCGCCCATAACCAGTGATCTTCATTACTCCAATAAGTTGCGTTTTTGAAGACAGGCTGTAGAGTTTTATGATCATTATCCCATTTTATACATCCGCCA
>JBALXG010000347.1:0-3687 GCA_036961055.1 Leeuwenhoekiella sp.
TACAAGGAAGACAAGGCTATTATGACGTTAAAGCATGGAGAAATCCTAATGTTGATGGCTGGTCAGGTCCTGCTATTTTTGGCGGTCAAAACCTGATTTTCTTACGTTATGGAGAGGTTTTATTGAGCCTTGCAGAATCTTATTACAGAGTAGGTAATGAAGGTAAAGCAATGGAGAATGTTATGAAAATAAGAAATAGAGCTGGTTTAACAACAACTCCTACTGGTGATATGATGGATATAATTATGCAGGAATACAGACATGAGATTTCTGGTGAATTCTCATTGTGGTGGGTTTTAAGAAGAACAGGTGAACATGTGAGATATCTTCAGGAAAACTTTGGAGTTACCATACCTGCAGGAAAAGATCTGATGCCTATTCCTCAGGAGCAGATTGACGTTAATCCAAACTTAACTCAAAATCCAGGTTACTAATTAACCAACCAATTTTTAACCTTAAAGGAGCCTTGAAATTTTCAAGGCTCCTTTTTTGCGTTTATCTTATTTACTGGGTTTAAAAAATCAACATTATTGAAGCCGTTTAAATCTTCTCTAACCGAATAATTTTATAGTTTTAGACAGATTTTTTGGTTAAAAATAAACCACCACTTTATGAAGAGAATTTACTTTTTCACATTTCTATTTTTGATTTTAACTTCCTGTGGCCGCTTTGGCAAAAAAGATAAAAAAGCAAGTAATGAGGAGCGAATCGTATGCATTTCAAAGCAGTATACAGAAATGATTTTCGCCCTTAATGCGGAAGAAGATATAGTTGCTGTAGATGTTTCAAGCACTTATCCAGATGAGGCTAAGGAGTTGCCCACAATAGGTTATCACCGCGCTCTTTCTGCTGAAGCTATTTTAGCGATGAAGCCTACTTTAATTTTAGAGGACAATAATATAGGTCCCGAGCATGTTGTCGATCAACTCAAGGAACTCAAAATACCAATGAAACAATTCGGCATGTATTCTGAAACCATTTCAGGAACAGATTCTTTGATGCGTGAAATGGGGACTTATTTTCACAAAGAAGAAATAGCCGAAAATCTCTGTAACAAGCTGGATTCAGAAATGAAAACTGCCCTTACTGAAGCTGAAAATTATACCGAAAAACCTAAAGTGCTCGTGATTCATTTTGGTCAGGCTTCTAATATTTATCTGGTAATGACCACTAACAGCACGGGCGGTAAAATTATTGATTGGGCTGGTGGCTCAATGGCGGTAGATGGGGAGCGAGGTATGATGCAAATTTCGCCGGAAATTGTTGCTCAGTCTGATCCTGATGTTATTTTGCTTACAGATTTTGGTTATGATCGTTTAGGGTCTAAAGAAAATATTGCAGATCTTCCGGGAGTCGCTTCTACGCGAGCATTTAAAAATGACAGAATTTATAGAGTAGAAGAGCATGATCTTGTTTATCTGGGACCTCGTACGGGAGAAAACGTACTCATGCTGCAAAAGCTAATTCACAAGCAAGAGAATGAATAATCAGTACAGAGGTACATTTCCCATTCTTATTGTTTTACTCTTAATAACACTTGTGGCTTCAATTTGCTACGGTGCAGTTTCTATTTCGTTAAACGAAATTTTTTCATCCTTACAAAAGTATTTTACCGCTCCTGAAAGCATGAACCTAACCGAACGTATTTTCATGCAAATACGGTTGCCACGAGCGATTTTATGTGTTTTTACAGGTGCAAGTCTCGCTGTGGGCGGAACACTTTTGCAGGCTTTATTTCGTAATCCTATTGTTGAGCCGGGACTTGTGGGTACTTCCTGCGGGGCGGCTTTTGGTGCAGCTCTTTATTTCGCTTTAGGCGCAACTTTTAATTTTAGTGTCGGCGAGTGGACACTTCCTTTGGCAGCATGCATCGGAGCGATTTTTTCAACAGGATTGGTGTTTTTCCTCTCGCAATCAAAACAGAGTGGCAAAAGTTCAATCGTCGCATTACTGCTTACCGGTATTGCTATTAATGCGCTATTTCTTAGCGGGGTTGGTTTTCTTTCCTATATCGCTCGCGATCCGCAGGCGCGTTCCATTGTGTTCTGGAATCTAGGTACACTTTCAGGCGCCAATTGGTCTTCGGTGAGTATTGTGGGGATTTCAACCATCGCTTGCTTGTTTATGGCCTTGCGCTATGCAAAACATCTTAATGCACTTATGATAGGAGAGGAGGAAGCTCGTTTTATTGGTGTAAATATTAAAAGTCTTAAATGGAAAGTGCTTCTTATAAATGTTATTATGGTTGCCGTAGCAACTGCTTTTGTAGGCGTTATTAGTTTCGTGGGATTGATAGTCCCTCATTTATTGCGGATGATAAATGGCTCTGATAACCGGTTTTTGATACTAAATAGTGCGATTTTAGGTGGGTTATTACTTTGCATAGCAGATCTCGCCTCTCGTATGCTTCTTAGGCCGGCAGAGTTACCTATTGGCATTGTAACTTCAGTGGTGGGTGTGCCTATTTTTATAGCTTTACTCCGCAGAAAATCATACTTTTTCTGATATGATTTTAGCCAAAAACATAAATTATTCAATAAAGAAAAAAGTAATTCTTCAGGATATTTCGGTGTCTTTTATTCCGGGAAAACTTAACCTGATTATTGGTCCTAATGGCGCCGGAAAATCCACTTTAATAAATATTATTTGTAACCAGATAAAACCCGATTCCGGCGAGATTTTTTATGATGATAAAAACATGCTGAATCTTTCGGTTTCTCAATTGGCACAAGTGCGTGCTGTGTTATCACAAAATGTAGAGCTAGCTTTTCCGCTTAAAGTTTCAGAAGTTGTAATGATGGGTAGATATCCCCATTTTCAGGTTAAGCCTACGGCGAAAGATGTGCAGGCCTGCGAAGAAGCAATGCGCTTTTTTGACGTTTGGGAAATGGCAGACAGAAATTATATGACCCTGAGTGGCGGCGAAAAACAACGTGTTCATTTTGCCCGTGTAATTGCCCAGATTTGGTATGCAGAAAGTGCAGCGTGCCGGTATTTAATTCTTGATGAGCCGCTTACTTTTCTTGATGTGCATTATCAGTTTCATTTTATGCGGAAGCTTCAGGAATTGCTAAAACAGAAAAATATTGTCATCGTGGGCGTTGTTCACGATTTAAATCTGGCCGCCAAATTTGCAGATCAGATTGTACTTTTGAAGGATGGAAAAGTGCTTGCCGCAGGAAATCGCAACGAGGTTTTGACCAAAGCAAATATCAAAGCAGCATATCGTCTTGATCCTGTAATTCATAAAGATGAAAAGGGAATGTTTTTTTTCTTTGAATAACTAAACAACTACCAGCGAACTATAACCTTGTCCATTTCGCGTAAGCTGTATTTGAGTGCTTATACGCTCTTTTAACGAATCTACATGACTTATTATCCCGATGGTTTTTGAAGATTCTGCCTGCAGTTTTTCCAGCGTATCGAGCGTTTGATCAAGCATTTCAGGGTCAAGTGTGCCAAAACCTTCATCGATAAACAGACTGTTGATTTCCACATTTTTTGAAGCCAGATCAGAAAGGGCCAGCGCCATAGAAAGACTCAAAATAAAAGTCTCACCACCAGAAAGCGTTTTTACAGACCTGCGTTGTCCGCCCATATGATCGTCAATTGCCATAAGGCTGTCATCTTCATCGTCCATAGGTTTGTCAATGCGGTAGCGGTCGCTCAAACTCTCAAGGCGTTTAT